>CAISXI010000510.1 GCA_903889425.1 uncultured Roseiflexaceae bacterium
TACCAAGGGGCGCATTGTGCTGGTAGTTATACCAACCCAGAATAACGCACGGCAAACATAATCACGAGGAGCAATGAACCCCAAATCGTAATCCGACGTAAGTCATGAGAAATAATTTGGTATTCAGCATTGTAATTAATCGAATCAGCGACATTACGAGCCAACACCCGGCGTGTGGTACGCACGACACGGGGAGCTTCAACAACATCAGCCATTACAACATTGTGCTCAGGAGCATCATTATTGGGCGCTTCGGTGCGGTCTGTTATTGGCACATTACGTGCGTTCAGACGGCGGCGATCAGCGCGTGAAGGTCGTGCCATGCTGGACTCCGTCACTCACAGTATGCAAATTCTGCACTCTTGGCGTATTATAGCATACAGAATAAGAATGCACATACACTATTTTATAACCACCTAAAGGATTATCGATGCCAAACCGGAATACATTCACCGCATACCTGATTGCGGTTGCGGCAAGCATCATACTGTTTGGCGGTATGTCACTCATCCCCACCCATCATCGCATTGATGTAGGAGGCTATGACAGCGCCTATGTGCAAGGTTTCTTTGATCAACAAGCTATCCCACCAGAATTTGCCCAAGCAGGCACGGCCCGCTGGAGTGGCAGCGCTGCCGCCATCATCATCCCCCAACTAGGCCTGCCAACCCAATTTCGCATCACGCTCGTTGCCCCTACGCCCAAACAACTCACCCTGCGCGCCAACAATGACACCACCATCAGTAGCACTGCAGTCACCACACAGTGGCAAAGCATTTCGGGGACGATTAACGGCGGGCAAACCAAACCCTTCTCTGTGTTTATTACATTCGCTACGCCAACTGCCACTTGGCAAAAAGGTGACCTCCGTCAAGTGGGCGTGTTGGTTGATAGCATTGATGTCTGGACACCGTGGTTTGCTTTGCCCTACCCCGCCCAAATAATATGGGTCGGCTTACTTAGTCTGCTCTTGGGCATATGGACCAAACCACTTTTAACCCGCAAATATTGGTATCTCACCACGATAATTTCACCTGCCGTACTCGCCGCCATTACCTGGCGCTGGCAATTACCCTACCCCTACCCCATCCCGAGTAGTTTGGCGTATGCATGTGCATTACTTACCGGACTTATCGTGTTGCGCCAATGGCCAGTCATCACACAACGCTGGCCATGGTGGAGTGCTGTCGTGGTGGGGATTGGTGTGAGTTGGTGGTGGGCAGCATTGATCTGGGTCCAACAGACGCACGTGACGTTAGCGGTTCCAGGTGTCGAAAAAGACTTCCGCTCGTTTGTTACTCGTAGCGATACCCTCGCCCATGTCTTCCAAGCCGACCCCTTTTACAATCTTGGCTACCCATTGATTTTGTGGGCCATCCAACAGCTGACCCATACCAGTGCATTTGATGCCGCCCGCTGGTGGGCAGTCGCCGTCGCAGGACTCGCACTCCTCAGTAGTTGGTGGCTGGCGCGCACACTGGTTGGGCGGGGCTGGGACGCACTGATGGTGCTGTGTGTGGCAGGCAGTGGGCTGTTTGTGCAATACAGCCTGCTTCTCGGCAGCGACATGACCTTCACCTGGTTATGCACATTAACCATTGCCTTCATCATCTATGCACCACAACGATCGCAATGGTGGTGGCTCGGGGCTGGGATTTCTGCCGGCGCCGCTTATCTCGTCCGCCACACCGGACTCGTGCTTTGCCTAACCTGCCTAATCTGGATGATTTACCAACAGCGCCACGCCACACTCTCATGGCGGCAGATTGGGCTTTTTTGTGGGGGATTATTGGTGATTGCGTTACCACAGTTATGGGTGAATTTCCGCGATACAGGCGGGTTGTTGTTTAATTATCAAGCCAAAAATAGTTGGTTGGCCGTCTACGGCAATTTGGATTGGGGCAGGTGGGGCGACGTCCCCGATTCGATTGGGCTGACCACCGTCATCCTGAATAATCCCAGTCAATTTATCACCTCTTGGTGGCAAAATGTCAGTCAGGTGATTGGCAGTGGCGCCACCAATGCCGAATTCGAACGTGCCATCTGGCAACGCCTGCTCAGTGTGCCGGCGAATTGGGCCAGTATCGCCGGCATCGTGGCAATGATTCCCGTGGTGTGGCAACGCCAACTCGGCCGCAACGGTATGTTATTGTTGCTGTGGGCAGGGTTGTTTGTGGCAATCTCAGCGATTGCCTTTATTTTGCCGCGCTTCTTGTTGCCGCTGGTGATTGTAGCGGCCTATAGCGCCACATGGGTCATACACCGCTATCATCTAGGGGTCAGTGTAGGCTGGCGGGCAGTGATGCTCGCCGCGGTATGTATTTGGCAACTCACCAGCATTACTACGACCATCCAAACCACCCTCAGCCAACAACCAGCCGATGAACAAGCGGTGTTGCAATATCTCGTTGGGGCGCATCCCACCGCCCGGCTCGCGTTTGCAGTCCCCAGTGAAAGTCCGATTGGTAAATATTCGGCCTTGTCGCAACAACGGGTCCACCGCACCACCATTGCATTGGTCGATATGCCTGCATTATGTCAGAGTCGGCCAGATTTGGTGATATGGTCGACGGAACTCCAAGACCCACCGCGCTACCCGATTGAATGGCAAAGTGGACGATATATCGTGTTTGCTGGCGCATTGTGTGATTCCATCAACTGAAATCATTGCTGACAATAGCGCCAAGAATGAATTTGGTATAATGCAGTCAGTAATGCGTTCGCGCAGTTTTTGTGATGGTAGAAACCGCAAGGGGGTTGCATGTCTGAGCCACAACGTTGGCCGTTTACGATTAGTGTGGTTATCCCAGCCCACAACGAAACCCACACTATTGCCGAAGTAGTCCGCGGTGTAGCCCACGTCGTGCCCGATGCCGAAATCATCGTGGTCGATGATGCCTCAAGTGACGATACCGCTAGCAAAGCCGAACAGGCCGGCGCCACCGTCATCCGCCGCCCCCACAACGTGGGCAATGGTGCAGGCGTCAAAACTGGCGTACGGGCGGCGCATGGCGAAATAGTCGTTATCCTGGATGCCGACGGCCAACACAACCCCGCCGATATGCCCAAATTACTCCAACACATTGGACCTTACGACATGGTGATTGGTGAGCGCAATCGGGCTGGTCAACAAAACACTACCCGTTGGTTAGGCAACACCATCCTCAATCGATTAGGCAGTTTTTTGATTGAAATGGACATGCGCGACTTGACGTCGGGCTACCGTGCCATGCGCCGTGATGTCATGATTGAGTTCCTACACCTACTCCCCAACAAAATGTCGTGGCCCACTACCAGTGCCTTGGCGTTTGCCAAAGCGGGCTATCACATCCGCTTCGAGCCCATTCCCGTCGCACCACGGCGTACTGGTCACAGCGCCCAAAAGCTCCTGCGTAATGGATTCCGGTTTACAGGAATTATTTTGCGCATCACCACCTTGTTTGCCCCAATGCGGATTTTCTTCCCGGTGTCAGTCACGATGAACATCTTGAGCCTTGTGTCGTTTTTACTGAGCTATTTTGTGACCGATATCGGGCGTTTACGCATCCCCAATTCGGCAGTTGCGTTATTTGTGGGTGGTGTGGTTATTTTCATGTTTGGGTTGCTTGCCGAGCAAATCGCCGGGTTACGCTTCCAGCGCCGAGACCAATTGGAGAAACGCTAATGCGGCGCACGATTATCCGCTGGAGTTTACGCCTAATTGGTCCCCTTTTATTTGTGCTGTTTTTGTGGCGCACTGATTTACAGGTATTGGGGGCAGCCCTGACGGATGTCGATTGGTGGCCCGTAACGATATCATTGGCATTGATGCCTATTTTTATCGTCATCAAAGCCTGGCGCTGGCAAATCATCATGCGTGAATTGGGATTACAGCCGCCCTCCATCTGGATACTCTGTCGTATCTACACCGTCGGCTTGTTTTTGGGAGGCACGACACCCGGCCAAAGTGGCGATTTCGCGAAAGCGCTGTATGTGCGCAACGCCCAAAATCCCATGCCCAGCCTGCTGTTTAGTATTTTTGTCGAACGACTGTGTGACGTGGCTGCCATGGCAGTGCTGGCATTTGTGGGCTTAGCCGCCTTGGCTGACAGCCTCGACGCCAGTAGTAAGGCGAGCATCCAACAGGTGACGATCTTGGTGGCCGTAGTTATTTTTGCCATGTTACCCGCCTTGTTGATCCGGCGTAGTCGCAATTGGGGTTTTGGCGTGGTACGATTTCTCGTGCCCTCCCGCTGGAAAGCACGATTTGATACCATCACACAGCAATTCGACGCTCTCGACATTGGTGGGCGCACCGCAGTTGCGCTCGTCATCACCACCTGTGGATCGGCCCTATCGACTGCCATCCGGATTGCCTTGTTGTTTACCGCCATGGATTTGACCCGCATCCCACTGGCAGCAGTGATTGGTTCGACTGGGCAAATTGCGTTGCTCCAAGCCTTACCCATTAGCGTATCGGGACTCGGTATTCGCGAAGCGGTGCTGATTGGCCTACTCAATGCGCATGGGTACGCAAGTGCCTATGCCATCGCCTTATCAGGGTTGTTTTTGATTATTAATGTCGAGCATATATTAGTCGGGTTTGCGGTATCGTTGCGCTACCCCATTCCCAGTGAGGCTACCCCCAATGGCTAGGATATCGGTGCTGGTAATTATCATTATGGCAAGTTGTATCTTGGGAGCCTGTAGCCAAGCGGTGCAATACCAGGCCAGCCAAGGCAACATCAGTGTGACCGTACAAATGGCGAATGCACCCCAAGTCAATCAATCGCAACCCCTCACACTGACATTCCAGAGCAACAACGCGCCGCTCAGCGTGCAAAATGTGGTCTGTGACGCGCAAATGGTCGGGATGACGATGGGAAGCAATCGCCCCATGGCAGACGCCAAGCCCGACGGCAGTCACGTCTGCAATCTGTTGTTTACCATGGAAGGTGAATGGATGCTGGTGGTTACTGGCACTGCCGATAATCAACCGATTCGCATTGTAGTGCCCAAAATTATCGTCGCCCAATAGACAGCATTTTTTGGTAAACATATTTTTGGTGCAAAAAACCGGTGCCGGGCAATATGCCCAGCACCGCTCCTGTTTACCTCGATTGATTAATCACCAAAGGCGATGCCGATACCCTTGGCAGTACGGACTAAGTCGCTATGGGGACGGATGGTTTTGAGGTGGCTGACGGCTTCGGCCATCGGCACGGTGGTAATGTCTTGGGCGCTGAGGGCCACCATTTCGCCGGTAATCCCGTCGTGCAAGGCCCGCACGGCTGCCGCACCAAAGCGGGTCGACAAAATCCGGTCGTAGGGGGTGGGGGTGCCACCACGTTGCAAATGACCGAGCACCACACAGCGTGATTCTTTGCCGGTGAGGGCTTGGATCTGCTCGGCGACCATTTGTCCGACGCCACCCAGGCGCCCATCGCCGCCATAAATAGGCTTGGCACCTTTGGGGAAAGCCCCTTCGGCGACCACGACGATGCTCGATGTCAAACCAGCATGTTCGCGCTTGGTAACATGCTCGGCAATCAAATTGATATCAAAGGGGATTTCGGGGACCAAAATAACATCTGCCCCACCCGAAATACCGCAGTGCAAGGCAATCCAGCCAGCATGACGACCCATTACTTCGAGTACCATCACACGATTGTGGCTAGCAGCGGTGGTTTGCAGACGATCGAGGGCTTCGGAGGCGACTTGCAGTGCCGTGTCAAAGCCGAAGGTACGGTCAGTGCCGGCCAAATCATTATCAATGGTTTTGGGGACGCCAATCACTGGAGCGCCCATATTGCTCAGTTCCATGGCAATGGTTTGGGTGCCTTCGCCACCAATGGTAATCAAGCCGGCCAGACCCATTTGCATGATGTTGGTATAGGCTTCGAGGTAGGGGTCATCGATGGCACCAACTACGCGCGGACCATTGAAGTGGCCGCGATTGGTTGAGCGCAAAATAGTGCCGCCCCGTGACAACAAATCGCGCACATCGACATCGGTCAAGATACGGTAGCGGGGGGTGGCAAGCAGGCCTTCGAAGCCATCTTCGATGCCAAGCATTTCGTAGCCGAGGGATTCGCCCATTTTGACAGCAGCGCGGATTACGGCATTGAGACCGGGGGCATCGCCACCGCTGGTGAGCATGGCAATGCGGCGTTTTTCGGTAGGCATGAGATGTCCTTTCTCGACACATGTCATTAATAAATTTTTAACATTTGGCGACACTGCCAAGGGGCTTTCCATAGCCGCATGACCCAAGATAAGGCGATTATACCGACATTAGTGGTTTTGTGCAAGCCAATTTGCCACAGCGGTAATGTCAGACATTTCGTGCCACGTGCGCTGATCTGCTGGCACATCGACATGCTCGTGTTGCCAGGTCAAATGATAGGGGACATGGATGGCGTGGGCGCCGAGGGCCACTACCGGCAAAATGTCTGAACGCAACGAATTGCCAATCATCACAAATTCACTGGGATTGATGTCGTGGCGGCGCAAAATATTGGCATACGTGGAGCTGGTTTTTTCGCTGACGACTTCGATGTGGCGGAAGTAATCGGCTAATCCAGAGCGGGCGATTTTGGCTTCTTGGTCGAACAAATCGCCTTTGGTGATGAGCATCAAACGATACGACGGTGCGAGTTGTGGGATGAGTTCAGCCACCTGTGGCAACAAAATGAGTGGGGCATGCACCATTTCGCGGGCGAGATCGATGATTTGGGCGATTTCGTGGCCAGTGACGGCACCATCGCTAATCTGGATGGCGGTTTCGATCATCGACAGGGTGAAGCCTTTGATGCCATAGCCGAAGTAGGCCAGGTTGCGTTGCTCGGTGGCATGGAGCTCTTGGGCATCCCAGTCGTGGCGGTAGGGGGCGAGAAGCGCAGTGTAGCGGGTTTGGGCGGCCACAAACAGGTCTTCGTTGGCCCAGAGGGTATCGTCGGCATCAAATGCCACGGTGGTGATTGTGTGTTTCATGCAGATATTTTAGCGCAAACAATCCGATTTGCAAACCACGCTTGTCTGTGCACGGAGCTACGGGGGGAATCTGTGCGAGTGCTTATTCACCGCTGTAGCAGGATATTTTTTTTATAAAAAAGTAAACACACGCCCACAATCATACAAAATGCAACGCGCTGCCGTTGTCACGTCCACATTTGTGACGTGTTGACGTGATATCGTAAGTATAAGGGCGATTTTTCTGCCAAAAGAGGTTATTATGCATACAAAATCATGGTTACGGACGGTACTCACATTCGTGTTACTGGTGGGGATGTACTTTCCCACGGCAACGATTAGTCAGGCATCGTCAGGGTCGTCGGTCCCATTGTTTGACACCACGGTCACCAGCACGCGCTTTGTGGATGTGGTGGTCGGCGATAATCA
>CAISXI010000511.1 GCA_903889425.1 uncultured Roseiflexaceae bacterium
AAAAGGAGCGTATTGCGTGGCTGAACCATCGTTAGAGCTTATTCGGCGCGCCCAGCGTGGTGAACGCGATGCCCTCGAACAACTCGTTATCAGTCAAAAACAGTACATCTACAGCATCGCCATGACGATTTTTCATAATACCGACGATGCCGAAGACCTCACCCAAACGGCCTTTATCCGACTGTTCCGGTCGATCCATCAATACAACGGCGACAGCAAATTCACCACGTGGCTGTATCGGTTAGTGATTAACTTGGGGCGTGACGAGTTACGCTCGCGCCGGCGCAAGGTGCCCATCATCAACCCGATTGCCACCGATGACGACGAGCTCGATCCCGTGACGTTGATAAGCGACACCAACAGCGAGCGTGACCCACAGGCCTCGCTCGAGCACAACGAAACGCGCCGGATTTTGGTGGAGGCACTGGCCCAACTCGATGACCAATACCGACTGACCCTGACCATGCTCTACTTCGACGACATGAAGTATGCCGACATCGCCGACATCCTCGAAATCCCACTCAACACCGTCAAAAGTCACATTCGCCGTGGCAAAGAGCGCCTGCGTGAGATTTTGGAAGGGCAGCACATCGACGAGCGGGGCGATTAATCTTGCGCAACCGGATAATTCCGTTGAAATACCCATTCACCTTGGCGCTGACCGTTTTTTTACCACCATGGGGGTCCAATCATGCAACACTGTGACGACATTTGCACCCAAATCGCCATTGGCGAACGCGCTAATCCCGAGGTCCAAACCCACCTCGCCAGCTGTAGCACCTGCCGCACCTATGCCAGCGAGATGGCAGCACTCGACCAACAACTCGGCAGTCTATTGCGCTACACCCCGTCAAACACCCTCACCCTGCAACTCATGGCCATCGCCGCCGACCACGCCATGCCACTACCACGCCGACGCCAGCCGTGGTGGGGCTCGTTGCTGGTATTTGCGATTGGGGTGGTGGCACTAGGGTTCTCGGTGCTGGTATCTGCCGAAATCGTGGTGCTGTTTGCCGGCTCATACGGCTTTGGCGCCTATGCCCAACAAATCACGGCCTTGCCCCAAACCGGCTATACCTGGCTGGTGAGCGGGTCGCCCGTGTTGCAGACGGTAATCAGCAAGCTCGACACCATGCGCGTGCAGCTGGTGGGGATTTTGGTGGTGGCCTTGATGCTGTTTGGCTATACCAATCAACGTAGCAAGCGGATCCGGTCGTAGGGCGTCGCCACATCCAGCATACATAGATTCATCCACACGCACCCCGCTGGGGTGCGTTTTGGTGTATAAATTACCAATACGTAATCATGCAATCAAGGTATAATTGTCACGTATTGATGTGATTTATATATGCGAAAGGTACAAAAATGTCAAAAAAATCATTAACGACGGTATTGATTTGTGCAATATTGGGAATTGTCGTGCTGGTTAGTTGGAATTCCATCTATGCAAACGTGCATTGTATTATCCGTGGCGTCGGCTTTGATTTGGTTGGTTGTGATCTGCGCGGTGCTGACTTCAGTGGTGAAAATCTGACGGGGGTTGATTTATCTAGGGCGAATCTGACGGGAGCGAATCTAGGAGTCACAGAATTTATAAAAATAGTGAATCCCAAATTTGCGCAGATACCATTGCTTTCAGACAATAATATGTTTTTTGACAGCGATTTTAGTAATTGTACACGTCATTGTTTTGTATTGATGCGTATGGTGTATTGGTATGGTGCTTTTTTGGACGCAAATCAACCAGCATTCAACGATGGTATCACTAAAATTAATGAGGTTATTGCTTCTGGCGCCAATCTCACCGACGCCAATCTCAGCAACGCTAATCTCACGGGAGCTGACCTCACCGGCGTAATTATTTCTAATGCTGATCTGTCTGGTGCAACCCTCACTAATATTACATCAGGGCGAATCAGCGGTGAACCACGCGCATTGCCTGCAGATTGGACATTTATAAATGGCTATTTGCTAGGCCCCAGTGCCAATCTTGCGCAGACAACTTTATCAAATATTGATCTCTCGCACATCAACCTCAGCCACGCCAATCTCGTTGGTATCAAATCTCATCACATTACCGGTTCATCGCTAGTACTTCCTACTAATTGGCAATTAGTGTCGGGGCATCTCGTTGGCCCAACCGCAGACCTAATGGGTGCGGATTTCACTGGGGGGCAACTGGTTGGCGTTAATTTTGCGGGGAACAACTTGGCCTATGCCAATCTCAGCGGTACCAATCTCAGCGGTGCCAATTTAACCGATGCCAATCTCAAAGGTGCCAATCTCAGTGATACGAATCTTGATGAGGCAAATCTGACGAATATCCAATCAACAGGGATTATCGGGACACCAAAGACACTCCCACCCGACTGGCAATTAATCAATCGATTCCTCGTTGGACCAAGAGCCAACCTTAGCAATACTAATTTTTCGCATGCAGATTTGACGAATCTGAATCTTACCCATGTAAATTTCGCTGGCGCGAATCTCTCCTACGCCGACTTTTCCGGCGCAAATCTGGCGGGAGTCAACTTCACCGGCGCCAATCTCACTGCAGCACGATGGCTCAACACCACCTGTCCCGACGGCACCATCACCAAAAATACACGCTGCGAGATTCCGTAGGACGAAGTAGGCAGCGTGAAAATGAAGTAGGAAGCATGAAGTCGGAAGTGTGAAGTAAAGTTGGAAGTGCCGAATATCTCTGAGTCCTCTGCGCCCTCTGCGTGCTCTGTGCGAGATAAATGGCATCGCGCATTGGCAGGCATTTGTTGGCACGCACGGAGATTCCACGCTCCGGGTGCAGGCACCCTGCATGAAATGATTTATTGAGAC
>CAISXI010000512.1 GCA_903889425.1 uncultured Roseiflexaceae bacterium
AACCCGCGCAATTTCTTGTTCCGCGTCCGTGAGTTCGAACAGATGGAAATCGAGTTCTTTGTCATGCCTGGCACCGACGAGGAATGGCACGAAAAATGGCTCGAAGCCCGCCTCGCCTGGTGGGAGTCGATCGGCGTACCGCGCTCCAAGATCCAGATCTACGACGTCCCCAAAGACGGCCTGGCGCACTACTCGAAGCGCACCTACGACCTGATGTATGACTACCCGACCCTGGGATACGAAGAAATCGAAGGTATCGCCAGCCGCAGCGACTACGACCTCGGCTCGCATTCTCGCGACCAAGACAACCTCGGCTTGGCGGCCAAAGTAGCCCCCAACCGCGATAGCGTCACCAAACTGACCTACTACGACCAAGCCAACAACCGCCACGTGGTGCCGTTTGTGATTGAGCCGTCGGCAGGGGTGGGACGCTGCTTCCTCGCCGTGTTGTCTGAGGCCTACGACGAGCAGATGGTCAAAACACCCGCCAGCGACAAGGTCGAGGCGATACAAGCCGCCCTCGACACCTTCCGCAAGTCAGTCAGCCGCAACGAAAAAATCAGCGCCGAGCAACGCGACGCCATCACCGCCCAAGCCGACGCCATCGGCAGTGATTTGGGCCAGCGCTTGCCCGAAATCGAGCAGTTGCTCAATATGCCCGGCGCCGAAGGTATCGAGGTCGGTAAAAAACTACGGGGCGTCACCCAACCGGTGGTGGATGAATTCTACCGCACGGTATTGCACCTCAAGCCCCATTTGGCGCCGATCAAAGTGGCCTTCTTCCCGCTCAAGCGCAACCACGACGGCTTGGTGAGTATGGCCAAAGGCTTGCGGAGTGATTTGCAACTCAATGCCAATATGCGCACGGTCTATGATGACACCGGCGCAATCGGCAAGTTGTATCGCCGCCAAGACGAAATCGGCACGCCATTCTGTGTGACTGTCGACTTCCAGTCACTCGAAGACCAAACGGTGACGATTCGTGACCGCGACAGCATGCAACAAGAGCGGATTTTGGCCAGCGAGCTCGAGCAATATGTACGTGAAAAGTCACGCTAACCAGAAAGTCTGATTATGCACGCCACTATCACCTGCCCGTTGTGTCAGCACCAGACCACCGTCGTCATCCCCGAGGGTGCCTGAATGGTACGCTGGCATTGCCCGTCGTGTACGGGATTGTTGATGCCCCAGGCAGGTGATTGTTGTGTGCTGTGTTCGTATGCCGACCATGATTGTCATGGTCAGCCCCGTCAGGGAGGCAACCATGCTTAACACGGCGACGATTGTCTGCCCCCATTGCCAACACCCCAGCGAAGAAACGATGCGGGTGCGTGTCGTGGAACGCACCATTCGCTGTAGCGAATGTAGTGAAACGATAGAAGCACCCGCCGACAAACATTGTGTGTGGTGTGCTTATGGCGATATTCCCTGCCCGGTGGTGCAAAACGCCGGTAGTTGTAATCCGTATAAATAATTGATACCTGGTACGAATAATAGCCAATCATCAATTACAAAATCCCCCTGTAGCGCAAAATACGCCACAGGGGGATTTCACAAACACCCACAAATTATGAATAACCTACGCCAATTGCTCCAATTCATCGAGCAACACGTCAAAATGATCCATGGCGGCCTGGACTGGTGCCGGTGAAGCCATATCGACCCCCGCGCCGCGCAACAAATCAATCGATGATTTGGAAGAACCACCACCGAGGAAACTGAGGTAGTTGGTCACGGCGGCGGCATCGCCCTGCTGGACTTTGTCAGCCAAGGCCAAGGCTGCCGAAATGCCGGTGGAGTATTGGTACACATAGAAGTTGTAGTAGAAGTGGGGAATCCGTGACCACTCGAGGCCGATTTCGTCATCGAGGATGACGGTCGGGCCGTGGTAGCGTTTGGCCAAATCGTAGTAGCGCTCGGTCAAGCCGTCAGCGGTGAGGGGTTCGTCGTTTTCGGAGCGGGTATGCATGTCCAACTCGAATTCGGCGAACATGGTTTGGCGCACCAAGGTGCGGCGAATGTCTTCGAGTTGTTGC
>CAISXI010000513.1 GCA_903889425.1 uncultured Roseiflexaceae bacterium
TCTCCACCATGCATTGCATGGTGATATGAAGTATGAAGTATGAAGTATAAAGTATAAAGTAGGAAGTAGGAAGTATAAAGTAGAGACGCCGTCGAGCGGCAGCCAGCTGCGGCGTACTGCGTCTCCACCATGCAATGCATGGTGATACGAATGACATAACAAAACCATGCTAGGCTATACCCATACCATATAAAGGAGTGATAACGTAAATGACAACCTTTGATATTGCCCGGGCCCGGGCCGAAACCCCCGGGGTGGCCCATGTCACCCACTTCAACAACGCAGGCGCCGCCCTGATGCCCCAAACGGTGCTGACTGCCACCCAACACTATCTGCAACGTGAATCCGAAATCGGCGGCTACGAGACCGCCGATGAATACGCCAATCAACTCAGCCACGCCTATACTAGCGCCGCCACGTTGATTAATGCCCAACCGTCAGAGATTGCCTTTGTCGAAAACGCCACCCGTGGTTGGGATCTTTTTTTCTATGGATTAGCCGCCACCTTTAAACCCGGTGACCGGATTTTGACCTCACGCAGTGAATACGTCAGCAACGTAATTGCCTTTTTGCAGGTCGCCGAACGGACCGGTGCGGTGATTGAGGTCATCCCCTGTGATGCTACTGGCCAAATCGATGTCGATGCCTTCGCCAACATGCTCGATCAACGGGTCAAATTGGTGGCCGTCACCCACGTGCCGACCAACGGTGGCTTGGTGAATCCTGCGGCAGCGATTGGGGCGCTGACCCGGCCGGCGGGGATTCCCTATTTGCTCGACGCCTGTCAGTCGGTAGGCCAATTCCCCGTCGATGTCGAGGCTATCGGGTGCGATTTGTTGTCCACCACCGGGCGCAAATATTTGCGCGGGCCTCGTGGCACTGGCTTTGTCTATGCCAGGTCTGCCACCATGAGCCAGCTGGTGCCACCCTTCCTCGATGTGCATGCGGCTACGTGGGATGCCACCAATCATTATGTGATGCGGAGTGATGCCCAGCGCTTCGAAAACTGGGAAACCAACTATGCCGGCAAAATCGGTCTGGCCACTGCCATCGATTACGCCTTGGGTTGGGGGCTGGATGCCATCGGGGCGCGGGTGATGTACCTCGCGCAGTTGTTGCGCACACAGCTAGCAGATATTCCAGGGGTGACGCTGTGTGACCTGGGGGTAGACCCCTGTGGGATTGTCACGTTTACTCACGCTGAGTGGTCACCTGAGCAAATCAAAGCGCGTCTCGCCAGCCAGCGCATCAATGTGACCACCTCGTCGCAATTCGGCACGCGCTACGACATGGAAGCACGCAATTTGGCGATGGTGGTGCGGGCGTCGGTACATTATTACAATGACGAGGATGAAATCATGCGCGTTGTGGCGGTGCTAGCTGATCTATCTGCGGAGTAAATGGGGTAAACAATCCCCCCACCATGGTCGCTGCCATGCTGGGGGGATTTTCATTGGCGGGGAGAGAGAGATTTGAACTCTCGATGGCTTTCACCATACGGCATTTCCAGTGCCGCGCACTAGGCCACTATGCGACCTCCCCAAGGTGTAATGAAAACAGCCAGCGAAAGGCTGGCTGTTTTGCTTGGTGCCAAGTACCGGGGACGATCCGGTGACCTCATGTTTTTCAGACATGCGCTCTACCAACTGAGCTAACTTGGCCTACCGCCAGGACTGGGGATGTTGGTGGGCGATGACGGACTCGAACCGCCGACAGCCTCGGTGTAAACGAGGTGCTCTACCAACTGAGCTAATCGCCCGCACAACGAGGGTTGGTGCCGAGAAAGGGACTTGAACCCTTACGAGCATTGCTGCTCACTAGCCCCTCAAACTAGTGCGTCTGCCAATTCCGCCACCTCGGCACTGAACGATATTATACGCATATTGCAGGGTGTTTGTCAAACCGAGTTTTGAGTTGCGTTTGAACGCACATCGAGGGTGTACACACCACAACAATTGGATTCTTGCGGAACAGCAATAAAACGTGCACTGAAGTGGATAAAATTCCTTGCAATGATGTGCGTAATTTGTCAAAAAAAAATGACTTTGAGTAATGGATGAATCCGCGCAATGTATGATATATACAAGATGAATAAACCGACGCGGTAATGAACAAATTGATAAATGAGTTGGAAACGACTAACTTTGTCTGCAGTGAATCCGTCGCCCCTGAGGAGATAATACATGGTTATTAATCACTGGCAACGGATTTTTTTGGTGAGCCTGTGTCTGTGTGTCTGGGTGATGATGACGGCGGGGAGTGTATTGGCAGCTCAAGTAGCGCCCCCGCTGGTGAATTCTGTGCAGGAGCCAATATCTCTGGCCGGCCAATGGCAGTTTTATTGGGGGCAATTACTGTCACCGACAGACTTTGCCGATTCATCAGGTAGCGCTCCCAAAGGGGACACGATTGCTGTGCCGTCGAGTTGGGCGGGGCAGGTGTTGCGACCAGATGTAAATGGCGGTCAGCCCCTGCCCTCATTTGGTGTGGCTACTTATCGTACGCAGGTAGTAATCCCGCCCAACAAGGTGCAGACGCATACAATGTTGATGATCGAAAGTATTGGATCGGCGTATCAGATATGGGTGAATGGTGAATTGGTGGGAGGCTTGGGGATAGTGGCACCTGGCAATTCCACTCCTGATAGTCAATCCGAGACGCCCCAGATTCATTTGAATCTCATCAATATCACTCCCAAAACGGGACAACTTGATATTGTCGTGCAGGTATCTAATTATTCATTCCGCGAGAGTGGGATATTTGGCGATATAAAAATCGGCCAGCCCAATACCATCATGTCATATATGTTTAACCACTATGTCCTACAAGATATCTGGTTGATTGGTGCGTTTTTGGTGGTTGGACTTTACCATATCATGATTTATCTGTTTAGTCGGCGTGATAGCGAGTTGCTCTGGTTGGCGGGAGGCTGTTTATCAGTGGCATTTCGCGCGTTGTTATTGAACAAATTACTGGTTCATTTAATGTTGCCGAATATAAGTTGGACGTTGTTGATGTATATACAATTTAGTTTCAAATTTGTTACGTTATTTACATATATTCAGCTTATTCGTATTCTTTATCGCCAAGATATCAATGAAACAATCCACAAGGTTTGTTCGGCGGTGAGCTTGGGCTCCATTTTATATGTCATGAGTGTACCGCCAAGTATATTTACCCGCACGATTGGTATGCAAATATTCATCATTGTCGCTGTACTCAGTTATTATTTGGGTGTGGTGGGCTATTATTTGGTGTTGCGTAATCGTGAAGGTAGTAGGCTTAATTTACTAAGCATGGTATTTAATATTATCGCGATTGTACATGATTTATATTTGTATACGCATCAATTACCGTCGATTCAATTGGTGCCATATGCCATTCTCACAACATTATTGACGCAATCGCTGATTATTTCTTATCGCTATACGCAATTCCAGCAACGCAATGTGCAACTCGCACATGAACTCCAAGATGTCAACCGCAATCTAGAAGCGAAAGTCATTGCGCGGACTGATGCCCTTAATGTAAGTAATACCCAACTCGTCGTGCTAACGAGTCAACGGTCACAGCTGATGGCGAATATTGCCCATGATATGGCATCACCGTTAGTCGGCGCACAATTAATGCTCCATGTGTTGAATAAAGATGTATTGAATATACAAGAAAAACAACATGCATCGAACATGCTTACCACCCAAATTAATCATGTAAAAAAGATGGTCGATGATTTGTTCCGCCTGTCAAAACTCGAATCACGGCAGCTTGATTTCGCTTGGGAGGAAGTAGTCGTACACGATTTGTATGCGGAAATAAGTTCCTATTTTGTGCAGATGTTGCAGGCGCAAGGCAGGATGTTGAGCATCGAACATGTTGCTCCTAGTGCCATAGATGCATCTGCCATGGTGCGTATTGATCGTCAGCAAATCTACCGAGTCGTGCAAAATCTAATCGAAAATGCGGTGAAATATAGCCAAGACATTCACACGCCAATTGAATTAATGAGCATGGTGCGGCAATCGATTGATTCGGTACCACCACACTATGAATGGTATGTTGAAGTGGTTGATCATGGCATCGGAATTGCACCTGAAAATGTCCCGTTGATTTTCGAACGATTCTATACCCGTAATAATCGATTACAACAAGAAGGAAGCGGTTTAGGCTTGGCCATATGCAAAGAAATTGTTGAAGGCCATGGGGGGAGGATTTATGTACGAAGCGAACAAGGAAATGGAAGTACGTTTGTATTTACTTTACCCCTTATTCAATAAAAGTATGAAGTATGAAGTATGAAGTAGGAAGTTAAGTAGGAAGTTTATTGTGGCATGCGTACATGCCACAAGGCGCCGGAGAGATGGTGAGGATTAGCAGAAATGGTTTTCAATGAGGGTAATTGCTTCTTGGCGATTTTGTACATGGATTTTTTCAAAAATAGTAACTAAGTGATTTTTGATGGTGCCGATTTTTAGACCAAGCTGCTCCGCAATTTCTGTATTCGAAAGCCGTCTACCCAGCAGTTTAATGATTTGCTGTTCGGTATGTGTCAATAGATATGTCTGGAAAAATAACGGACTGATATTCTGCTCCTTAATGATTCTTTTTTGTTGTAACAATGTAGCGACTCGGGTGGCAATATGCGTGGTCATTACAAACGTGCCCTCAAGTGTACTACGAATGTGTTGGTCTAGAT
Organism: uncultured Roseiflexaceae bacterium; assembly: GCA_903889425.1. Taxonomy (GTDB): domain Bacteria; phylum Chloroflexota; class Chloroflexia; order Chloroflexales; family Roseiflexaceae; genus UBA965. The sequence continues at coordinate 4,694 of CAISXI010000513.1, forward strand.
TAGTAAATGCCATATCTTTGATGAGATAGGCCCGAGCACCGTTGGTTAACCCTTCAGTGATATACAGATCTTCCGCAAAGGTAGTGAGCAAGATGACACTAATTGCCGCATAGCGTTCACGTATATGGCGTAGGCATTCGATGCCATTCATGCTGGGCATCTCGATATCGAGGAGCACCACATCGACTTGATTATGTTGTAAGAATGCTAATGCATCATAGCCATTCCGGGCACTAGCGACGACCCGGAAATCTCGATGTTGGGCAATGATTCTTTCTAATGAAAAAAGAATAAGTGGATTATCGTCGACGAGTAATATCTTAATCTGGGAGGATTGCGGCATTTGTTCACTATTCATAAACAACGAGACTCCTTAAATAGTTTTATTATTTCAGTAGTGTAGTGAATTGATGTCGGTAATACTGAAGATGGTAGAAATGGACCCGCCTTAATTATAGCAAGTTTTTAAAAATGCCAACCATTACTTTAAGTCACGATGAGAAAATGAAAAAACATGATATGTAATAAGTACATTTAATTTATGAAGGGACAATCATATGGTCAAAGTAGTTTCCGCTGGAATTGGGTGTCAATTTTAGTTGTCTTGTGTTGATTTACAACGAAGGATTTAATATGCGTAGATTTCTCACACTGTTTGTTTGTTTGAGCGTTATTTATAGTATCGTTAGCGAGTTCCCGGCAGGTAGCACAAGAGCGGTGGGTGCTAATAGCACTAATCGGGATGCAAAAGTAATTGCCCAGCCCAAAAGTAGGATCCCGGCAGATATCACGAGTGTGGTGGGTGCCAATAGCACTAATCGTGCCGCAAAAGTAATTGCTCAACCCAAAAGTAAGATCCCGGCAGGTAGCACGAGTGTGGTGGGTGCTAATACCCCTAATCGGGGCGCAAAAGTAATTGCCCAACCCAAAACCACCCCCAATTCATGGGGCAACTCCACAGCTCCCACCCGTACGAATGTAATCCCCAATTCATGGGGCAACTTCACAAAAATTACAACATCGGGTTATTTTACCTGTGCCCTCAACAGTGCGGGTAAGGCCTACTGTTGGGGCAATAATCAAAATGGGCAGCTCGGTGATGGCACAATGAACACTGATGCCAATACCACTCCTGGCGCCGTCACGATGCCCAGCGGAGTTATATTTTCAGATATTACGGCATCGGATGCGTATACCTGTGCATTGAGTACGACGGGCACAGCCTACTGCTGGGGGTCGAATTCCACCGGGCAACTGGGCAATGGTACGACCACCTTGAGTGCCACACCGGTCGCAGTAACCATGCCTAATGACGTCACATTTAAGGCGATTACCGTTGGGCCTAATCACGCCTGTGCGCTCACCACGACGGGTATTGGCTACTGTTGGGGATACAACTACCATGGGCAGCTCGGCAACGGCTTCGCCAATGGCGTGGTTGATAGCACCACGCCAGTGGCGGTTGCGATGCCCGATGGTGTATCATTTACTGCAATAAGTGCGCTTCATCATGCGACCTGTGCGCTCACACTGACGTCCACTGCGTACTGTTGGGGTGCGAATAACGGTGGACAGCTCGGCAACGGCACGACAAATGATATCAACGTACCGGTGGCGGTCACGATGCCGCAGGATGTCTTATTTAAGGCTCTTAGCAACAATTCTGGTTCGGGTATGTCCCCCTGTGCGTTGACGACGACGGGCACGGTGTACTGTTGGGGGAGGAACTGGAATGGGGAACTCGGTAATGGCACGACAACTCATAGCAACGTACCGGTGGCGGTCACGATGCCGACGGATGTCACATTCGCCACGATTGCCTCGGGCAGCTCGGCAACTAATTCTGGTAACGCCTGTGGCGTGACGACCACCACAGGCATTGTTTATTGTTGGGGCGGCAATCTCGGCAATGGCACCATCACGACGAGCACCATTCCGGTTGTGGTCACCATGCCTAGTAGCGTCACATATTCGGCAGTTCAGACAAGTGGCAAGCACACTTGTGCACTGACCACGACGGGTACTGTGTATTGCTGGGGGACCAATGACTATTTTGGCTTGCGTGGCTCAGGTCAGCTTGGTACCTGTGACCTCGTGGCCTATACCGTGCCCACGTTGGTTGGCGTATGTGGTTCTGTGAATACGCCGACCGTTACCCAGACGGACACCGAGACGAGTACGCCGACCGAGACGGACGCTCCCACGACGAGTACGCCGACCGAGACGGACGCTCCCACCCTCACCCGTACCCGCGCTCCCACCCGTACGAATGTAATCCCCAATTCATGGGGCAACTTCACAAAAATTACAACGGGGGCGAATCACACCTGTGCCCTCAACAGTGCGGGTAAGGCCTACTGTTGGGGAAACAATTCCAATGGGCAGCTCGGTGATGGCACAATGAACACTGATGCCAATACCACTCCTGGCGCCGTCACGATGCCTAGCGGAGTTGCATTTTCAGATATTGTGGCATCGGATATCTTTACCTGTGCA
>CAISXI010000514.1 GCA_903889425.1 uncultured Roseiflexaceae bacterium
AGTGCCGTCACTTGACATCATCGACAATATTGTGCCCAATATTGCCAATGGCGTTGAAGAAGAAAAAATCGAAGCTGAACCATGTAAAATTCTTGGTCGTTATGACAACTCGGTAATTAGCATGGCAGCGATGCGCATGAGCGCTCAAGTCACGCGTGTGCCAGTCACCGACGGGCATACAGCATTGATTTCGCTCAAATCGGTACGAGGATTAACTGTTGCTGATGCCAATGCGATTTATGCCAGTTGGCAAGCCCCGCAAATCGTGCGCGATTTGCCCTCGGCACCGGCACAGCCACTCATCATCCACACCCATCCCGACCGGCCCCAACCCCGCCGCGATCGCGATTTGGGGTCTGGGATGAGCGTGTCGATTGGACGCATTCGTAGCTGTCCGGTCAATGATTTGCGCATGGTAGTGCTGTCACACAATACGATTCGTGGCGCCGCTGGTGGGGCGATTTTGAATGCCGAACTTTTGGTAGCAGCTGGGTATGCCGGCAAATAGCCGAAGGAGTCGTTGATGCAAATCTATGGACGTCACGCCCTAGCCGATGTGTTGGGCGATTTTGTGGCCTACCGCAATATCCGCCCCATCGATGCCCGTCTGCCCGGCCTGCAAGACATTGCCCCCAATACCCAACCACGCAAAGGCGATGATGCTTATGCTAATGTGGCAATGACTATTTTGAAAGCCGCGCAATCGTTACGTCAAGCCGGCCCAATCCAACGCTTTATGATGATTGGTGATACCCGCCAAAGCGATGGCGGCACCTATTTGACCATCGCTAAACGTTCGGGGTGGCAGGGGGCGGCTTTTATCTGTGACGAAAAACGCAGCGAAGATCCGTTTTATGGCGTATCGAATGATGCTGGCGTCTATACCTCAAATCGTTGGCGCAACATTGATGCCTTTGCGGCGCAACATGTGGTTGATGAACATACCGCCATCCTGATTGACCTCGACAAAACCTTCATTGGCGCCCGTGGTCGCAATCACCAACTCATCGATGCCGCTCGCCTCACTGCCCTCAAAAGTGCCGTCACGAGCGTGCTGGCCAACAATTACAACGATACGCTGTTTAGCGAAACCTACCACCGCTTCAATCAACCCCGATTCCATCGCTTCACTGGCGACAACCAAGATTTCTTGGCGTTTATCTGTGTGATGGCTGGCGGTGGCATCGTTACGCCCGATGGATTGCAGTCGATGCTTGAACAAGGCATTATGCGTGATTTTTCCCATTATGTCGACTTGACCGAGGCCCGGATTCAGACATTCAAATCACCGCTCGAGGACTTCCAACGTGATTTCGCCCAACTCTACCGTGCCGGCGACATGACGCCATTCAAGGCCTTCCGCTACATCGAATACACCGAGACAGCGGCGCGGTTTGGTTGTGCTCCCGACAATTTGGACGCCCTTGATTTATTGACGCGTGAAATCGTGATTACCGGTGAATTATGGCAAATCGCCCAGCAATGGCAGGCCCAAGGGGCACTCTTGTTTGGCTTGTCTGATAAACCCGACGAGGCGGCCTGTGGCACTGGTGAGGGTGCCCCCATCCACCGGCTGGTCACGCACGTAGTGGGGACGTAATTATGACCAATGATGTAATTGCCCAGATTTTGCAGACCAGCAAAACCATTGCCGTGGTGGGGTTGTCGAGCAAACCCGAGCGGGCCAGCTACCAAGTGGCAGCCTACTTGCAACGCCACGGCTACCGGATTATCCCCGTCAATCCCCGCGAAACACAGGTACTTGGTGAGCCAGCCTACGCCTCGCTGCACGATGTGCCCGTGACCATCGACATTGTCGATGTGTTTCGTGAATCGAGTGCCGTGCC
>CAISXI010000515.1 GCA_903889425.1 uncultured Roseiflexaceae bacterium
CGTAACGGGTTCAATCACGTTGCCCGAAGGTGTTGAGATGGTAATGCCCGGCGACAACATCGAAATGGCCGTTGAGTTGATTGTACCCGTCGCCATCGAAGACGGCTTGCGCTTCGCTATCCGCGAAGGTGGCCGCACCGTGGGTGCCGGTGTCGTTTCGAAGATCACGGACTAAATCATAGGAGTGGTGCGGTGCCTACGGGTACCGCACCACTCCATATCATCTTGTCTAATAACGGGCACTGTCCCACAGAGAGCAATAGATCATGACCACTACAAACAACAAATTAACTGGTGTGTGGAAATGGCTCGCAGATTCAGCCGCGATGAAGTTTGCCCGCGAAACCCAAAGCGAGCTGCGCAAAGTCACTTGGCCGACTCGTGAAGAAGCCATGCGCCTCACCGCCGTGGTTGTCGTGCTGTCGGTGACTGCATCCATAGTGCTCTTTTCAGCCGATTCACTCTTTGCGTGGGCGTTGCTCAATTTGCAGACAGTTCTTTCGCCAAAGTAGCACAACGCGCAGAAAGCGGGGGAATCAGTGTCAGATAACAGCAATGCTTCTTCGGCAGCAGCGAACATTCCCGCAGAAGACAATCTGCGCTGGTATGTAATTCAAACGTATGCTGGTTACGAAAACAAAGTCACGCGCAATCTGCTTAACCGGATTGCCCAACGTGAAATGCAACACATCATTTCTGATGTCATCGTACCCACCGAAGAAGAAATTGAAATCAAAAACGGGCAACGCCGCACGATTTTGCGCAAAGTCTACCCAGGCTATGTGCTGATTCGCATGGTATTGAACGATGATGCGTGGTACTTGGTGCGTAATACACCAGGTGTCTCGGGTTTTGTCGGGAACGGCAACAAGCCGTCACCCCTCGATGAACAAGAAGTACGGACAATTTTGCGCCAAATGGAAGCAGTCGAACCCAAGGTGAAGGTCAGTTATCAAGTGGGTCAGACCATCAAGGTTATCGACGGGCCCTTTACCGACTTCGAAGGAGTGGTCGACTCCATCGATCAAGAGCGTGGGCGTGTACGAGTCTTGGTGTCATTCTTTGGACGTGAAACCCGTGTTGATCTCGACTTCTTGCAGGTAACCAAAGGCGTCGAATAAGGAGCAGTTCTGTGGCGAAAAAAGTAACTGGTGTCGTAAAGTTGCAATTGCCAGCCGGCAAGGCAACCCCAGCACCCCCGGTCGGTCCGGCCTTGGGTAGCTACGGTATCAACATCATGGCATTTGTGAAGGAATACAACGAAAAAACTTCCTCACAAGCCGGTAGCACCATCCCCGTCGAAATCACCGTGTACAGCGATCGCTCGTTCACCTTTGTGCTCAAGACCCCCCCAGCATCAGACTTGTTGCGCAAAGCAGCCGGTATTGCGCGTGGGTCGGGTACCCCCAATCGTGGTGCAGTGGGTTCAATTACCCGCAAACAATTGCGCCAATTGGCCGAGCAAAAGATGTCGGACCTCAACGCCACTAGTGTTGAAGGCGCCGAAAAGATCATCGCTGGTACGGCCCGGAGCATGGGCGTCGCAATCAAAGATTAGTTGACTAGGCGTGGGAGGGGTTCACCCCCGTATGTACCACGTGGAGGATGATAATGGCCAAGAAACACGGCAAGAAGTATCTCGAAGCACTAAAGAAGGTCGACCAGAGCAAGTTGCACGCTCCTGCCGACGCTGTCCGTTTGGTAAAAGAAACGTCATTCACCAAGTTTGACGCTTCGGTCGAGGTTCACCTGCGCCTCGGCATCGACCCACGCCAAGCCGACCAAAATATCCGCTCAACGGTCGCCCTGCCCCACGGCACCGGTAAATCCGTACGCGTCTTGGTTTTTGCCCAAGGCGAGTCGGCCCAAGCCGCCCGTGACGCTGGTGCAGATTTCGTTGGTGCTGACGAGTTGATTGCCCAAATCGACCGTGAGAACTTCTTCGATTTTGACATCGCCATCGCCACCACCGATATGATGGCCAAGGTTGGTCGCGTTGCCCGTAAATTGGGACCCCGCGGCTTGATGCCCAACCCCAAGAGCGGTACCGTTGTCCCCGGCGAAGACCTCAGCCGCACCATCCGCGAAGTGCGTGGTGGTCGTGTGGAATTCCGTAACGACAAAACCGGTTTGCTGCATGTGGGCGTGGGCAAGGTGAGTTTCAGTGAGCAACAAATCACCGAAAACATCTCAGCCTTGATGGAAGCCGTCAAAGGCACCAAACCATCATCAATCAAAGGCACCTTTGTGCGTTCAGTAACCTTCACCAGCACCATGGGACCCGGCATCCCGGTTGACCCCACTGCTGCACAGGCCATGACCGCCTAATTTTCAAACGGAACCGAATACTACCAGAGATCGTCGGCGCCACGTGCTTAATGGAGCAATCCACCGACTGAGGTAGACCCAGCGATAGTGCATTTCTGTGCATTGCAACGGGCTGCCGTGTCTCGTATACGGTAGCCCGTTTGGTTTTTCTATAACGAACGCCAACCAGGAAGGGGGTGAAATAATGCCAACACCACGTAAAATTGTACAAGTTGCCGATTTGACGGTCAAAATGCAGAAAATGCAAGCCGTCATCGTGGCTGACTACCGCGGTATCACTGTCGCTGAAATCACCAAATTGCGCAACAAACTTCGCCCACTCGGCGGCGAATTCGTCATTGCCAAGAACACGTTAGCGCTCATCGCTGCCCGTGCCACCGGTAATGCGGATATCGAGCCAGCCTTGTATGGCCCCACGGCACTCTGCTTCGCTTATACCGATGCAGCCGCCGTTGCCAAAGCACTCAAGGAATACAATGCCACTGCCAAAAAGCTCACCTTCCGCGGTGGTCTTTTGGGGAATGTCTTTGTACCCGGTGATGCGTCAATCGACGTTATCGGGAGCATGCCAACCCGCCTCGAAGCCTTGGCGCAAATTTTGGGTGTCGTCGAAGCTCCAGTCGCTGGAATCGTCAACGTCCTCAACAGCGCCGCTACCAGTGTTGTCTATGCCGTGCAAGCACGCATCGACAAAATGGAAGCAGAGAAGGCCGCCTAGTTTTTTCTATTGTGTATCAGCCGCATAACAGCGGACTTACTAAACAAACAGGAGCACTACCGTGTCAAACGACAAAATCAACAGCATTATTGCTAGCATCGAAACCCTGAACGTTCTCGAATTGGTCGAGCTCAAGAAGACCATGGAAGACAAGTGGGGCGTAACTGCCGCCGCTCCCATGATGATGGGTGCTGCTGCTCCCGCCGCCGCTGCTGTCGCCGCTGTGGTCGAAGAACAGACCGAATTCGACGTCATCCTCAAGGAAGCCGGCGCCAACAAGATCCAAGTCATCAAAGCTGTACGTGAACTCACCAGCCTCGGCCTCAAAGAAGCCAAGGATTTGGTCGATGGCGCCCCCAAGGCCATCAAAGAAGCCGTCAGCAAAGAAGAAGCCGAAGTTGCCAAAGCCAAGCTGGTCGAAGCCGGCGCCACCGTCGAAATCAAGTAATTTCGCCGTTTAGGCAATCAACGCAATTATTGCTGTTGCACACCCCCTCATCACATCTGTGGTGGGGGGTTGTGTTTTCCCCTGTACGTTCTGTATCGCGCACAGGGCACGCAGAGGACACAGAGGCACACCCCCAACGTCATTGCATGGCGCCGCTGGGGCGCTGGCACTTCACGCTTCCGACTTTATACTTCCTACGTCGCATGGCGTCATTGCATGGCGCCGAAGGCGCAGTGCAATCTCCGTGCGGTCAGGAGTTGCACACTCCACGTCCTATCACGCCATCATCATTGAGTGCCAACCCTCGGAGATTCCACGCGCCGGTTGCCATGGCAACCGGCATGGAATGACGCTATGGAAGTAGGAAGCATGAAGCATGAAGGAGGAAGTTGAAGTTGGAAGTGTGACAGCCATACATCGGCGCACAACAATCAACAATACACCTCTGTGTGCTCTGCGCCCTCTGTGCGAGACAGATGACATCCGTTGGCA
>CAISXI010000516.1 GCA_903889425.1 uncultured Roseiflexaceae bacterium
CCTCGCCGCCATTGCCGCCATCGACGGCGTGCGTGGCCGCATGCAACGCATCGATGTAGGTCAGCCATTTACGGTGCTGGTTGATTATGCCCATACACCGGCTTCCTTTGAAAAAGTGATGAGCATCGTACGCCCGATTACCCACGGTCGCTTGATTGTGGTATTTGGGTCGGCGGGTGAACGTGACCGCGAAAAACGCCCGCAACAAGGAGCAATTGCCGCCCAGTACTGCGACGTGGTGTTTGTCAGCGACGAAGACCCTCGTGGCGAAGACCGCATTGCTATCATCGAAGAAATCGCCGTGGGTGCCCGCCAACAAGGGCGGCGCGACGGTGTCGATTTGTTTCTCATCCCCGATCGCACTGAGGCAATCCGGGCGGCGTTGGCAATGGCCGACGGCAACGATATGGTATTGTTGCTGGGCAAAGGGCATGAAGGCAGCATCATCCACGCCAACGGCTCCATCCCGTGGGATGAAGCCGCTGTGGCACGCACAATATTAGCTGAATTAGGCTATGCCGGTTAGCGTGCTGACTTGACGTCGCTGATGGCGGCGTCGAGTTTTTGTACCAGCTCGTCGACATGATGGCGCTCGAGGATCAGCGGTGGCACCAACCGGATGACGTCGTCGCCGGCGGTGGCGACCAGCAGGTGGTGGGTGTGACCCGCTTCGCGCACGTTGTTGACGGGCAAATCCATGCGGATGCCGCGCATCAAGCCTTTGCCGCGCAATTCGGTGATTTCGCTGTGGCGGCTCATCAACTCTTGCAGTGATTCGTCGAGGTAGTCGCTGGTGCTCTGGACGTGTTGCAAGAATTCTGGGGTGTTGATTTTGTTGAAAACAACTTGGGCGACAGCGGTGACAAAGGGGCCACCGGCAAAGGTCGACCCGTGGTCGCCGGCATGAATCGTGTCGGCGACTTTTTGGCGCATCAAAATCGCCCCGATGGGCAAGCCGCCACCCAGAGGTTTGGCGATGGTCATGATATCGGGGGCGGCTTCGGCGGGGTGTCCCCAAATTGTGCCGGTGCGGCCGATGCCACACTGGATTTCGTCATAAATCAACAGCGCATCAAATTTGTCACACAAGGCCCGGATTTTTTGCAGATAGGCCAGGTTCGCCACCCGCAAGCCACCTTCACCTTGGATGGGTTCAATCACCACGGCACAGACGTCAGCAGTAATCAATGATTCGAGCTGGTCGATGTCGTTGTAATCACCAAAGCGCACATCGGGCATGACCGGTGCAAACGGTGCCCGGTATTTTTCGCGGGCGGTGATGGCTACGGCACCCATGGTGCGGCCATGGAACGAGCCGTCAAATGCCACCACGGCGGTTTTGCCGTCGCCATGACGATCGCGGGCATAGCGGCGCGAAAACTTGATCGCACCTTCGATGGCTTCGGCGCCACTATTACTAAAGAACACCCGGTCAATCCAGGGCGCACTCTCGACCAAGGTTTTGGCGAGCACTGCCCCTGACATGTTGTGATAGAGGTTCGACAAATGCAACAATCCGCCGGCATGCTGGCTAATCGCCGCAGTGACGTCGGGGTCGCCATAGCCCAAGGCGTTGACGGCGATGCCGGCGACGCAGTCGAGGTATTGTTGACCGGTGGTGTCATACAGGTAACAGCCGTCGCCCCGTTCGATGACGAAGCTGGACCGGCCATAGGTCTGCAAGATGTATTGATTGTCGAGGGCGACAATATCGGGTGTCATAGCGACTCCTTATGTGGTGCAAATCGGTGATTACTGAGCGTTGATTTCGAGGCGAGCCAGTTGTTCGAGGGCTTTGACGAGGGCATGGTTGCCTTCGTGGCCCAGCCCTGCTTGTTGCAAGGTGCGATAGAGTTGAAAGATCAGGGCAGTACCGGGTAGTGGCACACCCACATCGTCGGCTGCTGCCAACACCAAGCGCAGGTCTTTTTGTTGCAGGTCGATGGTGAAGCCCGGGCGCCAATCACGGTTGAGGATTTGCGGACCGCGGTTGGACAGCATCCAGCTCCCCGCGGCACCACCACTGACGGCGGCCAAGGCTTTGGTGACATCGACACCGCCTGCTTGGGCAAACAACAGTGCTTCGCTCATCGCCAAGGCATTCCCCACCACGAGGATTTGGTTGACCAACTTGACCGTTTGGCCGGCACCTTGGGCCCCGACGAGGACGATGTTTTTGCCCATGGCTTGGAATACCGGCAAGGCG
>CAISXI010000517.1 GCA_903889425.1 uncultured Roseiflexaceae bacterium
CGAGACACACAAACACCACCAACCAGATAGTTGGTGGTGTTTGTGTGTCTCGAACAAGAATAGTTAGCGTCGGAAGACCATTAATCGGATGGCAGTGCGTTCTTCGTTTTCGATTATGACATCCATAAACGAAGGAACGCAGACAATTTCGATTTGTTCCGCCGCCAGATAGGTATGGGCAATGGCAATTGCTTTGACTGCTTGGCTGGTGGCTCCAGCCCCAATCGTTTGGATTTCAGCACTGCGTTGATCGCGAATGACCCCAGCAATGGCTCCAGCGACGGCACTTGGACGTGAGCGAGTCGACACCTTGAGTACTTCTACAGCGTCAGTGCCACTGGGAGACGTAGCAGGCTGCGTCTGTACGGTGGTCGTGGCTACATCGTGCGTATACTGTGTATCCATCGTACACACTCCCTCACTCTATGCTTGATTGGGGTCAGCCAAAAACGACGAGGGTTGAATGTTGATGGATGCGTCGTTTTTGGCAGTTTGTAGTGGTGTAAATCTCGTTAGCGGGCGTACTCGGTGGTGCGCGTCTCACGGATAACGGTGACTTTGATTTGGCCTGGGTATTGCAGGCTTTCCTCGATTTTTTTGGCGATATCACGGGCCAAATGAATGCTTCCCAAGTCGTCAATCGTCTCGGGTACCACCATGATGCGCACTTCACGACCGGCTTGGACGGCAAAGGCGCGTTGTACACCTTCAAACGACGTGGCAACTCCTTCGAGTGCTTCGAGGCGTTTGATGTACAAATCGAGTGTTTCGCGGCGAGCACCGGGGCGTCCACCGGAAATTGCATCCACTGCTTGGACCAAAAAGGCCTCGACGGTGGTGGGTTCTTCGTCGTTGTGGTGGGCGGCAATGGCATGCACGATGGCGGGTGAGCGCCCGAGGCGTTTGGCGATATCGGCACCAATCACGGCGTGCGGCCCTTGGACTTCGTGGTCGACGGCTTTACCGATGTCATGGAGCAAGGCGGCTGTTTTGGCGATGGCAATGTTGGCACCCAGTTCGGCGGCCATGTGGGCGGCCAGCAACGCACATTCGAGTGAGTGCTGGAGCACGTTTTGGCCATAACTGGTGCGATATTTGAGGCGACCAAGCAATTTGATTAAATCGGGGTGCAATCCTTGTACGTTGGCTTCGTAGGCGACCCGTTCGCCTTCTTCGCGCATGACCACATCGAGGTCTTGTTGGGTTTTGGCGACCACTTCTTCGATGCGGGTGGGGTGGATGCGGCCGTCTTTGAGCAATTTGCCGAGTGACAACCGGGCGACTTCACGGCGCACGGGGTCGTGACACGACAAGGTGACTGCATCGGGAGTGTCATCGACAATGATATCGACGCCGGTGATTTGCTCAAAGGCGCGGATATTGCGCCCTTCGCGGCCGATGATGCGCCCTTTGATTTCTTCGGAGGGCAATGGCACGGTCGACACGGTAATTTCGGCGACATAATCAGAGGCACAGCGTTGGATGGCCATGCTGATGATTTTGCGGGCGGTTTTGTCGGCTTCGTCGTTGGTAACGCGTTCGATTTCACGGATGCGGCGGGCCGATTCATCACGGGCTTCGGCTTCGACTTGTTGCAAGATGATTTCGCGGGCTTGCAACTCGGTCAACCCTGAAATGCGCTCGAGTTCGGTGCGCTGTTGGCCACGGAACTGTTCGGCTTCGGTGTTGAGTTGCTCGACTTGACGTTCACGCTGTTGGATTTGGCGTTCACGACGTTCGACGCCTTCGACTTTGCGGTCGAGGACTTCTTCTTTGCGACTGAGCCGTTCTTCTTGTTGGCGAATCGACAGACGCGCTTCACGGATTTGTGTTTCGGCTTCGGTCCGGATGCGCAACGCCTCGTCGGATGCCTGGATTTTGAGTTCTTTGTGTTCGGTGCGGACTGATTCGATCTTGAGTTGCCATTCGGCGTTTAGGCGACTGATTTGGTTTTGTACATTCGTTTTATGTATAAATACCGCTATCCCAAAGCCAGCGGC
>CAISXI010000518.1 GCA_903889425.1 uncultured Roseiflexaceae bacterium
AAGCATAGGTACCACTAATCCCCACGGGCGCGCCGCCCACGATGGGCATCCCCCAGGTGCGGGCGACATTCATGCTCTCTTTATAAAACGGGTGGAGCGGTGCCAGCGCACCGGCCCGACCGGCCCGTCGGAAGTCGTCGAGTGAGCGTCCTGGCAAGAAAATTGTCTCGGTGACCCCCATGCGTCGTAGCACCGCATCGATGAGTAACGGATCGGCGGGGAATACTTCACCGAGGAGCACCACGCTTTTTTCACGTACGGCACCTTCACGCTCTGCCAGACGATTCAATAACGCCGCTACCGCAATGTCTTTGGCTTCGGGGTGGGAATGGATGGCATAGGCCGGTACCCGCACCAATACCACTTCGGCATCACCGATTTTGCGAGGCAAGAGTTCTTCGGGCATGCCGGCAGTTTCGGCTACACACAGCGACACCACCGGGATCAAGCGTACCCCCGGCTCTTTGGCTGCCACCTCGATTGCCGCCCGGGTGCCTTCGACCACTTGACCACTCATCAACTCAGCAGTACCCAGTTGGGGCGCCAAAATCGATTTGCTGGCCCCATAAAAGTGCGTGACGAACGTTAATCCATATAAACACCCCGTGTCGGTGGCCATCACCGGGTGTGAGCCTTCGATGCGGGTCAATACGCGGAGCGAACCAAAGGCTGGGCACATTGATTGGGGGTGGAGCTTGCAGGGTTGGCTTTGTGGTGCGGCACTATTTGCCAAAGGAATAATATCTGCCATTTTTGATCCTTATACAACGTCGTACAGATTACATACTACATTTTTTACAAAAAATGGGTAACCATAATACCCATTTTTTGGTGGTTGAATTAGTCGTCGCTGACGGTGTTGGGGTCGACCCGTACATAGGTCTGTGTTGATTGCTTGTTGGTGAAGTACGCGGCGACAATGAAACCGATAATCACTAAGGCCAGCGGTACAAAGCAAAACAATAACCCCGATGTCGAAATGCCACTACCCATGATCTTTCTCCTTCCCAGACACTCTATCGCTACAAGTGGAGCGCACTTGCAAGCTTCATTAATCGCCGTGTGACGCGGCTTTGGGGGCGTGCGACGGCATGATAAGCTCACGCATGCGCGCCGGATCAAACCGGAAGTTTGCCACCAAGTCCAACACATGTTGGAAGTGATGCGCCGGAATCGTCACAAATAATTCCCCCGGTGCCAAACGGTTGTGCATCCGTCCGCCGCCGTCCCCCGTGGCAAATACACTGTTTTGTTTGTTCATGGGGGTGGCGAAAATCGAGGCACAGGCCGAAGGCCCGACTTCCCCAATCGGGAATGTCCCTTCGCGTACCGAAGCCGCACCAGCGATTTGCATGGCGTGTAAGGCGTCGGTTACACAAATCACCGAATCAATCTGTACCCCTGCAGGTACATCATTGAGTGGGGCGGCGGCGAGGGCAATGATGCTACCATCGGGTAAGCGCTCACTCTGGGCTTTATTGCGTTTGGCTGCTTCAGGGGTAAAAAACCCTTGCGCCATCGTCAAATATTCCCCATCCGTAATTAATTTCTCCGCTTTGGGGAGCAACCCCAAATGCCACAACCCCACATAACAATCGTGATGGTTGGCATCGATATAGACCCGGCGCCCACTTTCGGCTTCGCGCACAATTCCACAGGCCACCACCGTCGCTGGCTCATATCCGGCGGGGATGTGGTCACGACAATAGGTGATTGCGACGGGTGGTCGCTTTACTTTGAGTGCTTCCACCAAAATATGATGGAGTGCTAATGGGTCTACGGTATGCATCAATCTGCCTTGCTAGCGGTAGGACGGTGCGTCCATTTCGCGCAAATCGACATAACTAAACGTTTGTCCTGAGCGCCGTAACGCCGACAAAAACGCTGCTTTGCTATCGATATCGTCAATATTTCCGATGCGAATCTCGACGGCCCCCGACGTCACCGTCACGCCATCACGATCGGTGCGACTCAAATCGGTCACATACAACCCAATCGACTCCATCACTTGTTTGACCTTGAGTTGGACGGGGTCGGTGGTGGCGACCTGGGGGATGACCGACGGTGTCAATGACAGCATTGGGATGCCTTTTTTGGCTGCCGCAGTGCCACTAAATAATTCGTCACTGCTAGCCGAATTCGGGCGCCCTTCCGGCTCTTCAGCCCCAAAAACCTGCAAGAATTCGTGATATTCGAGGGCCTTGTAATCGTGGCAAGGAGGAATCTCGTTGCCGGCGATGCGTTTGGCCAAATCACCAAAAATCGTATTGAACTGCTCGTCCTCGAGCGCCAAGCGACAGGCATCCGCCAACTCGCGCACACGCCGACTCAACGGAATGCGGGCGAGGATTGGTAACCCAACCGCATCGGCATATTTATCTGCTGTATCACTACCGTCATCGCGGTTGACAATCAATCCGAGCACAGACGTAGTGCCGCCCATTTCGCGGAAGTAGGCCGCCGCCTTGGCGATATTGTTGGCGGCATAGAGCGATTGCCGGTCGTGGCCTACGACGATAATCACTTGCTCAGCCAGTGACCGTGCCAGTGGGGTGGCAAAACCACCACATACTACGTCACCGAGGAAGTCCATGACCACATAGTCCAGATTCCATTTGCTTAGGCCAAGTCCTTCGAGGGTTTTGAAGCCCGACGAAATCCCTTGCCCACCACAACCACGCCCGACTTCGGGACCACCAAGCTCACAGCCGTACAGTACTGAGCCTGGTTTGAGCTCACTACGGAAGATTACATCGCCGACGCTGAGTTGATCTTCGCGGCCTTGTTCCTTGAAAATACGCCACTGTTCGCCCAATGTGGGTAACGAATAACCACCAAACACCGTGTTGCACGAATCGTGTTTGGGGTCACACCCCAGTTGCAATACGCGATTCCCATCAAATGTCAGTCGTGACGTCAGGTTTGACGTAAAAAAACTCTTGCCCATGCCGCCTTTGCCATAAATTGCTAGCATACGTGGAGCCATAGGTGCCACTCAGTTCTAGTCTGACACTACCATGTCAGCAATAATTTGAGACATTCGAGATCAGACAATGCGACGTGATATGCCGCTTGCAGGTTGTCTATATGTTGTGTGTGGGTCAGCAACGGTGCGACATCTAAGTCGCCGCTGACAATCATGTCGCGGCATCGTTGCAAATCCCCGGGAGCCCATTCTTTGGCCGTCAGCAATTGCGCTTGTTTGAGGAAGAGCGGCATGTACGGCAATTGAATTTCGTCGTAATAGCCGAGTAATACCACGCGCCCGTTGTTGGCTAATGCACTTAATGTGCTGGTGAGTGCTGCCATACTGCCACTTGCTTCGATAATCACCTCGCACGGGGCGATTTTTTGTTCGGCAAGTGACTGCGCACTGACATCGACAATCTGACTAGCCTTGGCCAACGCCAAGCGTGAGGCGACACGGTCGACCACGACGACTTCGGCGCCACGGGCCAATGCGATGCGGGCGGCAATTTGACCAACAGGGCCTTGACCAAGCACGAGCACCCGTTTGCCAGTAATATCACCGGCAATATCGA
>CAISXI010000519.1 GCA_903889425.1 uncultured Roseiflexaceae bacterium
ATCCCGATGGCGGTCAGGGGCGTTTGGGCATGATGCTGTTGCAAAAATGCGATGATTTGCGGGATGTTTTCAGCGGGTGTCGTGGTAGGGAAGCGCACTTCGTGGCGCACATCATCGGGACCAGCCACAATCGCACACACCATCTTGGTACCACCGGTTTCAACCACTCCGTATAAACTCATGTGCGTACTCCTTTTAATTGTTATGTCTACAAAAAAACACTATAGCGCGAGGATTAATGCGAAAGCATGCCTTTTGCCAGTAATTCGGCATAACTGCCACGAGCAGCAATTTCGCCGTTTTTGAGGACGATGACTTCGTTGGCCATGCTCATCACTTGGGGACGATGGGTCACGATGAGGCAGGCCACTTCCGACCGGATGGCGATAAAGCGTTCCCAGAGCTTTTTTTCGGTCAAAATATCAAGTGCACTCGATACATCATCGATGAGCCACACTTGGGGTCGTTCGTAGAGCATGCGCGCAAAGGCGGCGCGTTGGATCTGGCCACCCGACAAGCGTACGCCCCGCGACCCCACCATGGTAGAGACACCGTGCTCGAATTGGGCTATGTCGTATTCAAAAACGGCGCCATGGATGGCTTCGTCCATGGAACTATCGGCGACGTCGCGTCCTTGGGTAATGTTTTCGACAATCGAATCCGAAAAGAGCCGGGGTACCTGACTGGTATAGGCCACCGCTGGTGGCAACAGTTGCAAATCGGGATGGGTGATTTTTTCACCATTCCAGACAATATCGCCTTCGACACGGGGCAACATGCCAAGGACGGCGCGTAACAAGGTGGTTTTGCCAGCACCGACGGCGCCAGTGACTACCACGAGGCGGCCGGGGGCGAGGTCGAGATCGACTCCGCGAATACCGTAACTACCATTGGCCCATTGCACCGCCAAATTACGCACCTGCATTTGGGCGAGGCGTGGTAATGGCATTTGGGCGGGGATGGTACTATCGTGGAACAAGCGTTCGGCGGGCATGTCATGACCGATGTTTTCGAGGCGTTGAATCGAAACGCGCAACTGTTGTTGACGGCCGATAAAAATCCCCAGCTCGCCTAACAATTCACTAATTGCACCCAGACTATAGACAAAATACGATACGTCGCCTGCTTTGAATTCGCCAGCCATGGCTTGTTCATACACCATAAACATCATAATGGCGGTACCGATTGATACGGCATTGCGGAACATGGCGTCGAGCATGCCGTCAAACAAGACTTCACGCAAGGTGGCTTTTTCGCGGATGTGATTGAGTTCATCGAAGTGCTTGAGAACATGTTGTTCGGCGCCGGCAACTTTGACGGCTTGGATGGCGCCAAAGGTTTCGGCGATAAATCCGACCACGCGCCCGGTGGCTCGCCGGCGTTCTTGGCGGTAAATGTAGATGCGGTTATAGGCAAAGCGGGCGCCAACCACAATCAATACCAACGGCGCTGCTATGGCAATCGTAGCCGATGGTGAGATTTGATACATCACATAAAACGACACCGCGGCAAAACAAACCAAGGCGATGATGTCGTTGAGTTGCAATACCACATGGGGCATTTCGCCGATATCATCACGAAAGCGCGAGACGATTTCACCTGGTGAGCCTTTGAGGGCGGCGACGGCAGGTTGTTGAAAAATGCGGGCGAGTAACGAGCGGCGCATCACGTTTTCGGAGCGCACGCGGGTCTGGGGGTTGGTATAGGCCATGGCAAACCACAGCACGACCCGTGTCAGGGTAATCCCGAGCAGTGCTGCCAGCATCAACCAAGGGATCGACAGTTGTTGACCAGACTGCAAGTCATTGAGTACTTGGCGATTAATCAGACCGGGCAGGAGTTCGACGAGCAGGAGCACAACGATGACCGTCAGATTAATGACATACCACCAGCCCCCTTGGCGCATCATGCGCCAAATCATGGTTAACGGTGCAGTGGTCTTCATGCCAGCTCCTCTACCGCACCGCTGCGGAGTAACGTCGCATAGCGACTTTCGGGCGTATTGCGCAAGTCGGCTTCGCCACCAAATTCTTGTAGTTGGCCATCGGCGAGGATGGCGATGTAATCGCAGCGGCGCACCGTTTGCAGGCGGTGAGCAATGATAATGGTAGTTTTGCCGGCGAGGACGGTATCGAGGGCGATTTCGAGCATTTTTTCGGTTTCGGGGTCGATCCGGGCCGACGCTTCGTCCAAAATAATCACTTGGGGTTGCTTGAGATAGACCCTCGCCAAGGCAATCAGCTGGGCTTCGCCGGCAGATACGGCGCCGTTGGAGGCCAACAACGTGTCGAGGCCTTGGGGTTGTTGTGACAACCAGCGTTCGAGGCCGAGGGTGCGCAAGGCATCGAGTAGCTTATCATCGCTGATGTCACGATTAAAAAAGGTCAAGTTATCCCGCACGGTGGCATAAAACAATTGCACGTCTTGGGTGACTAAGCCAACGCGGGATCGGAGCGATGCTAGCTGGTATTCGGGCAGGGCGTGGTCGCCAATCTTGATGGCACCACCGGTGACATCATACAAACGAAACAACAGGCGGATGAGCGTGCTTTTGCCGCTGCCGGTGCGTCCCAGCAACCCCACCACGGCACCCGCCGGGATGTGGAACGAGATGTCGGTGAGCACCGGCGCTTCGACGCTTTCGCCATCGGGATACGCAAAGGTCACATGGTCAAAAGTGACGGCCGGTACAACGGCACTTAGTTCTTGGGTACCATCGAGCAAGCGTGATTTTTTTGACATCAAGTCTACCACGCGCAAAATCCCGGCCGAGGCTTGTTGGAGCTTGTCGATTTCTTGGGCGATAGTCCGAATCGGCCAGACGACCATTTCGCCATAGAGCAGGGTCATCACAATCAGACCAATCGAAATTTGGCCGGCCAGATAGAGCCACGAGCCAAACCCGAGAATCAAAATCGTCAAAATAGCCGCTAATGCAAGCGGTACAATCCAGGTTACGCCACCATAGACCTGCCCTAGGATGTCGTAGCGGTTTTTGGTGGCCATCAAGACATCGAGGCGGCGCAGTACGTGGGCACTCGAGCCAAGCCCGCGGATGTCTTCGATGCCGGCGAGGCGTTCTTCGAGGAAGCTAAAGAGCTGGGCGGCTGCTTCACGGCCTGCTTCCCAATAGGGGACCGCCACATTGCGCAGTGAGGTCAAAATGAGGGCTGAGAGCATAATGAACATCAGCATCATCACGCCCAGCTTCCAGTTGTAATAAAACAGCACCCCCACCGTCGAAAGTAACAAAATGATACTGCCACCGATTTGGAGGACCATTTGTGAAAAGAAGCGGTTGAGACTGGCTACGTCACCATCGATGCGTTCGATCATGATGCCGGGGGTTTGTTGTTTGTGATACGACATGTCGAGGGCAATGGTATGGCGAGCGATGTCGGCACGCAAGCGATTAGCCGCGCGCCAACCAGCGGTTTCGCCGACATAGGTAGCCGCCATGCGGGCCCCTTGGCGAAAGAGCATGGTGATGAGGTAGACTCCTGCGAGCGTTTGTAATTCGGCGCTCGTGGTGGAGGTATTTACTGCCAAATCTACGAATCGTGACAGCAAATTCGGTCCGAGGAGTTGCAAGGCGTTGTCGAGCAAAATCAGCCCAATCAATAATCCTACTTGCATCCGTTGCGGCCAAAAATAGGTCTGCAACAATTCACGATAGCGCTGGAATTCTTGTGACATTTATACCGTTCCTGTATAGGGCGCCAACACCTGAATGGCATTGGCAACCCCTTGTTCATTGGTCATTTGGCGGGCAATGGTGCGGGCAGCTTGGCGATAATCGAGATTGTTGATGACATCGTGCAAATGCACCGCCAACGATTCGGTCGTCAACGTATGCCGGGCGAGCGGCGGTGGCGCAACATACAAGCGTTCGGCTTGGGCTGCCCAGAATCGTTGATCAACGCCACGGGGTACGATTATCGAAGGAACTCCACTCGCGGTGGCGGCGGCAAATGTACCGGCACCACCATGATGGATTACTGCGACTGCACGGGCAAATATGGGTTGGTGGGGGATATCTGCATGAGTCACCAGTAACAAGTCACTATTGACAAACTGCGTGACATGCGACGGTACTTGGAGCAACAAACGCACCCCGAGCTGGGCAGCCGCTGCCACAACCG
>CAISXI010000520.1 GCA_903889425.1 uncultured Roseiflexaceae bacterium
GCTTCCCCGACTTTGCGGGGCCTGACTTTGTCAAAAACGCCGCGGTAGCCGCCGTCCAAGCCGACCTCAATCAATATGCTCCCATGCCCGGCTTGCCCAGCCTGCGCCAAGCGATTGCGGCCACTTGGGTGGACCGGACCGGGCGCGAAATCGATCCGCTGGCCGATGTCAGTATTTCCAGCGGCGCCACCGAAGTGCTGTGCAACATCATGCTGGCCTTCGTCAATCCGGGCGATGGCGTGGTGATGTTTGAGCCGGCCTACGACGCCTATCAACCCGATGTCATCATGGCCGGCGGTCACGCCATACCCGTGCGCCTCTACCCACCCGATGCCCAGCACAGCGGCTGGCATTATGACGACGCAGCCCTCGAGGCCGCCTTTGCGCAACGCCCCAAACTGCTGTTGCTCAACACCCCACACAACCCTACCGGCAAAGTCTTTAGTGCCAGCGAATTACAGCGTATCGCCGAACTGTGCCAGACCTACAACGTGCTAGCGGTGGTCGACGAAGTCTACGACCGGCTGGTCTATGACCAACACCAGCACATCCACCTGGCCAGCCTGCCGGGCATGTGGGAGCGCACCTTGACCGTCAACAGCATCGGCAAAACATTTAGCGTGACGGGGTGGAAAATCGGCTGGTGCGTGGCGCCCGCCAATCTCATCAGCGCCGTGCGCGCCACCCACCAATGGGTCACCTTTGCCACCTCGACCCCCATGCAACAGGCCTCGGCAGTGGCACTGACCGAAGCGCGCCACAACGGCTACTACGACCAACTCGTCAGCGAATACAGCGCCCGCCGCATCCAACTCAACGCTATCTTGCGCGCCACCGGCTTACCACTAATCGACGCCGAAGGATCCTACTTTGTCAGCGTCGACGTGGCCCCTCTAGGCGTCAGCGATGTACGGGTCTTTTGTCGGCGCTTGACCAGTGAGCTGGGCGTGGCGTCTATCCCCATCCCGGCCTTTTATCTGGCACCTGGGGCTCCGGCTTTGGCGCGCTTTTGTTTCGCCAAAAAAGCCACCACCTTGGCTGCTGCCGGCGAGCGCTTGACGCGCTTGCACGACATCGATTGGACTAGTTAAGCGCCGGATTGGCGATCAGCGTCAACAGCGATTGCCGCACGCGCTTGATGCGCACATCGAGGCCATTGGGACGCACATACAAATCTTGGCGCACCGCCACGATGTCGCGGCGGATTTGTTCGATCGGATCACGCACTGCACTGGTCGCTGTGACGGCGGCTCGTTGCAGTGCGTCGTCCATCAACAACAACATTTGCGCCGTCCCGGTCATGTCGTTGCGCGCCAAGGCCGCTTCGGCATCACTGGCGTGCGCCAAGGCCCTGGTCAAATAGATGGCGCTCCACAAGGCGGCGGTATCGGCTTTGACGTCGAGGATTTCTTGGCGCGAAATATCGCGTACCAACGGTGACGTCAACGTTGCCGTGACCGCCGGGATGGTCGTAGCAACGGTACCAATCACCGGCGTTGCTTTGCTGGGGGTTTGTAACACCACCACACGGTCACGGGGCACCACAAACCATGCGAGGAGCAAGGTCACAATGGCGGTAACAACATGCGGCAACGCGCCTTGCAAAAGGCGTCGTTGCCGCGTTGGTTGGGAATCACCGTGTATATCAGCCATCGATTATTTGTCGATTTGAGCCGTCAACAAAATCGCTTGAGCGATTTCGCGCATTGATTTACGCGTGTTCATCGATAATTGTTGAATCTTGCGGAAGGCATCTTGTTCTTTGAGCCCCTGGGTATCCATCAACACCCCTTTGGCGCGCTCGACCAATTTGCGCGTTTCCATGGTGTCTTTGAGGTCGCCCAGCTCTTTGTTGATGGTGTTAAATTCGGCAAAGCGCGCCAAGGCGATTTCGATGGCGGGCAACAATTCAGCCTCGCGGAAGGGCTTGACGATGTAGTTGACCACGCCAGCCTCGCGGGCACGATCCACCAATTCGCGATCCGAATAGGCCGTCAGCAACAACACCGGGGCGATTTTTTCTTCTGTCAATACTTTGGCGGCCTGGATACCATCAAGCTTGGGCATTTTGATGTCCATGATGACCAAATCAGGGCGGAGTTCACGGGCCAAATGAATGGCACTCAAGCCATCACCGGCGTCGCCAACCACCAAATAACCGAGACCAACTAAGGTCTCGCGTAGATTCATCCGTATAATAGATTCATCATCGGCGATCACCAAACGCAATTGATTAACCATTAGACTAACTCCTCCCACAAACGGGGATGCGCGTCGCATATTTCATATCACACTTGACTATAGCACGTATTTCAAAACATGGTCAAGCGCATAATATCCAAAATACGCCAAACAATTTGGATATTTCGTGACAAAATTGGAGGTAATCATATCTCGCACAGTGCACGCAGAGGCCGCAGAGCGAATGTAACCACTTCATACTTCACTTCATACTTCACTTCATACTTCCGACTTCATTCTTCCGACTTCAAATCTCGCACAGTGCACGCAGAGGCCGCAGAGATTCTTTTTGATTGCGGTACGTCGATAAAAGTCTATCTCTGTGTGATGCCCAATGGCTCACGCAGAGGTACAGAGGCGCGGAGTCACACTACATTTTCAATTTTCAATTTTCAATTTTCAATTCCTACTTCCTCTGCTATAATGCAAAATAACAACATGCGATGACGGAGACATGTCGCGGTGATCCCCATTCAGAGAGGTGCCGGGTGGTGTGAGGCACTAGGGTAACACGTGCGATTCCCCTCTTGAGCAGCCGAGGATGACTCGCGCCGGGTGCACCCGTTACCGTGCAATCAAGGTCATCACCCGTGATGACGAACGAAGGTGGCACCACGAAGGCATTGCCTCTCGTCCTTCTCGAAGGATGGAGGTCTTTTTTGTGCAAAAAGGAGCCCCATGCAGCAACTCCTCGCCATCGCCTATATCGGTGCTCGCTGGGCCCGTGATGTGGTCTGGGCCATCCAGCGCCCCCACCTACGGGGCGTGCGGGTCGTCGTCGTCGACCCCCACGGCGCCGTGTTGCTGGTGCGCCACCGCGCCGGTCCCCACGCCTGGGTCATCCCCGGCGGTGGTATCGATGCCGGCGAAGCCGGGCATGTGGCCGCTAGCCGCGAGATTTTCGAAGAGTCGGGCCTGCACGTCCCCGTCACCGCCCACGACCTGCACGGTAGTTTTGGCGAGGCCCACCCCCGCCACCCCTGTACCACGGTGGTCTATGCGGTCACGCTTGCACAAGTGTTGACACCCCAGCCGTCGCCATGGTCGCTCGAAATCGCGGCGGCACGCTTTGTGCCCATCGCCCAACTCGCCAGCCTCGACGATAGCGTCGAGCCCGGCTGCCTACGCCGCATCCACGAAGTCTGTGCCGCCCAACCGGCGGCCACCAGCTGGTAAAGGAACTTACCATGCCCTATACGCCGATTGTGGCCACCCTGGGCTACATCATGTCACCAGACGGCACCAAGGTGCTGATGGTGCACCGCAACGCCCGCCCCGATGATATCCACTACGGCAAGTACAACGGTCTGGGCGGCAAAATCGAATCGCACGAAGATGTAGCCACTAGCATGTGCCGCGAATTAATGGAAGAAGCCGGCATCACCGTGGTGACGATGAGTATGCGCGGTACCCTCAATTGGCCCGGCTTCGGCAAAAACGAAGAAGACTGGCTGGGATTCGTTTTTCGCATCGACCAATGGAGCGGCGAACCCTATACCGCTAACGACGAAGGCACCCTCGAATGGGTCGCCGTCAGTGATCTACAAACCCTCAATTTGTGGGATAGTGACCGCTTGTGGATCGAGATGGTCTTTGCCAACGACTATACCTTCCACGGCGTGGCCCCCTACAAAAACGGCAAAATGGTGAATTGGAGTTATAGCAAAATCGCTGTGACGCCACCCACCCCAGCATAATCAGTGATTCTGTAGCCAAGGAGCAACCCCATGTTAGACATTCGCTTACTGCGCGAACACACCGACGCCGTCAAAGCCAGCCTGGCTCGCGCCGGCGTCGAACCCCACTTGGTCGATGTCGTGCTGGGCTTCGACGAACAACGCCGGGCCTTGTTGTTTGAAGTCGAACAACTCAAAGCCCTGCGCAACACCACCTCCAAAGAAATCAGCACCCTCAAAGACGCCGCCATCCGTGACGCCAAAATCGCCGAAATGCGCACCGTCGGCGATCGCATCGCCATCCTCGACAAACAAGTGACCGAAGTCGAAGCCAACCAGATGGCCGCCATTCTCGAATTGCGCAATTTGCCCCACGACAGCGTGCCCGTCGGCCCCGACGAAGATCACAACGTGGTGCTTGAGACCATCGGCACCCCCCGCCAATTCGACTTTGCGCCCAAACCCCACTGGGAGCTGGGCGAATCGTTGGGCATCATCGACTTCGAGCGCGGTGTCAAAATCTCGGGTTCGCGCTTTTATGTGCTCAAAGGGATGGGCTCGCGACTACAACGCGCCTTGATCCAATGGCTGCTCGACCTGCATGGCAACCAAGGCTACCAAGAGGTCTACACGCCGTTTGTGGTCAAAGAGCTCAGCTTGTGGGGCGCCCGCCAATTGCCCAAATTTCGCGATAATTTGTACCACGACGCCGAAGAAGATTTGTGGCTCGTGCCCACCGCCGAAGTGCCCGTCACTAACCTGCACCGTGACGAAATCTTCGACGCCAATCAATTGCCCATCCACTACTGTGCCTATACGCCCTGTTTCCGCCGTGAAAAAATGAGTGCCGGACGTGACGTGCGGGGCATCAAGCGCGGCCACCAGTTCGACAAAGTCGAAATGTACAAATTCGTCCACCCCGACACCAGCTACGCCGAACTCGAGCAACTGCGCCTCGACGCCGAAGAAAGCTGCCGGCTACTAGGCATCCCCTACCGCACCAAAATTCTCTGTACCGGCGATATGGGCTTTGCCTCGACCAAAACCTACGACATCGAAGTCTGGGCGCCTGGCCAAAACGAATGGCTGGAAGTCAGCTCCTGCTCCAACGTCGAATCGTTCCAGGCCCGCGCTACCAACATCCGCTTCCGCGCCGAAGCCGGCGCCAAAACCGAATTCGTACATACCCTCAATGGTTCAGGGCTGGGCATCCCCCGCACCATGATTGCCATCATGGAAAACTACCAGAATCCCGATGGCTCGATTACCGTGCCCGATGTGCTCCGCCCCTACCTCGGTGGCATCGACACCATCCAACCCTATACCCGTAAATAACCACAAAAAACCCCCGTGCAGAGTAAATCTCTGCACGGGGGTTTTATTTGTTACATCACGTGATAGGCCATCACGACTAAATCGTGGCGGTTGCCGTGGCGATCGTGGGCATGCTTACTAAACACCCCTTCACGATTGAAGCCCAGTCGCTCAAAAATCGCCCGGCCACTAACCTGTACTGCTAACATTTCGACAATCACTTTGGCGACCCCCAAGCCCCGGGCCGCCTCAAACACGGCTTTGGCCATCTGTAGACCTAGGCCACTGCGCCGATAGCTTTCGCCCACCATCAGCTGGATGTCGCCGACGTGTGATGACCAGCCTGCCAAGCGCCGCACCGCACTATAGGCGATGATGGTGCCGTCGTCGAGGGCTGCCACCACCTGCCGCCAGTTTTCGGCGGCATAGGCATTGACAAGTCGATTAATAATATCGGGGTTCTGTAGGTCGTCTTCGAGATACAACAAGTCGTCTTGGGGGAGGCGCTGGCCAAACTGCATCAACGCCGCCCGATCACTATCCGCCAAAAAACGAATGGTGACATGTTGGCCGTCGCGTAACGTAATGGGCGCCGCTGCCTCTACGTGCGTGGTCATGTGCGCTTCCCTTCTCGTATACAAAAATCTATTATGTCCTTATACGCACCAAGTGCGTTTCTGGATGAATAAACTTCGTGCAAATTATCACATATTTATTAGTATACCTGTTTTTGCGTGTATGTCACGTAAAAAAACCAGCGGCGTTGGATATGTTGCCATACCCGTCGCCGCTGTAATCGTTTTGTAATGAAAAGGAAAAGAGGGAACCTAGATACGGGCCTTGACCGCAGCCACCACCGCTTCAGCGGTAATGCCAAAGTGGGCGTAGAGTTCGCCGGCGGGGGCTGACGCCCCGAAGCCTTGCATGGTGACCAGGCCACCATTGATACCCACATAGCGTTCCCA
>CAISXI010000521.1 GCA_903889425.1 uncultured Roseiflexaceae bacterium
AAACTGGCCGAAGTGGCGGCGCGTATGCGTGACCGCATGCTCATCGTCATGCGGGTCTATCTCGAAAAACCCCGCACTACTGTGGGTTGGCGGGGACTCATCAACGACCCTCATCTCGATGGGTCGTTTGACATGGGTGCTGGCCTCGAAATTGCCCGCAAACTCTTGTGCGACATTACCGCCATGGGGCTGCCTACCGCCACCGAAATGCTTGACCCTATCAGTGCCCAATATACGTCTGATTTGGTCGTCCTGGCCGCAATTGGAGCCCGTACCACCGAATCTCAGATGCACCGTGCCTTAGCGAGTGGCTTGTCGATGCCCGTAGGCTTCAAAAACGGCACCGATGGTTCGGTTGATGTGGCCGTGCATGCCTGTATTTCTGGTGCCGCCCCCCACAGTTTCCTTGGAATCACCCAAGATGGCCAAGGTGCGGTGGTCAAAACCACCGGTAACCCCGATGGCTTTGTGATATTGCGCGGCAGCCGGCTGGGCACCAATTACGACGATGGCAGTGTCACCAAAACCATCGATCTCATGAAGGCTGCCAAATTGTCTCCCGCCGTCATGATCGATTGTAGTCACGCCAATTCAGGCTCTGACCATCGCCGCCAACGAGCGGTATGGCAATCGGGACTGGCCTTGCGCAAACAAGGTGTCAGCCAAATGATTGGCATGATGGTCGAAAGTAATTTGTTCGAAGGCAAGCAAAATATCGGTGCCGATATCAACAATCTGCAATACGGCGTCTCGGTGACCGATGCCTGTGTCGGCTGGGACGAAACTGTCGCCATGTTAGAAGAGGTATACAATGCCGTATAATCTCCCCTCTGTCGCCGCCGGCCTTGCTGGAGCCCAGCAGGCCGATAGCCTTGATCCTGTGGCCCACTACCGCGACCAATTTGTCATCACTGACCCCAACATCGTCTACTTCGACGGCAATTCGCTGGGGCGCATGCCCAAGCAAACTGCCGAACATCTGCACCACGTCATCCACAGCGAATGGAGCGATGGCTTGATTCGGGGCTGGGGGCGGGGCTGGTACGAAGCGCCTGCCCGGATTGGCGACAAAATCGGCCAACTCCTTGGCGCTGCTCCCGGTCAAGTGCTGGCCTGTGACTCTACCTCGGTCAATCTCTACAAACTGGTGATGGCGGCACTGCAAGCGCGCCCAGACCGTACTGACATCGTCAGCGATGCCCTCAACTTCCCCTCTGACCTCTATATCATGCAAGGGGCGATTGCCCACTACGGGCATCGCCATCAATTGCGCCTCGTGGCGTCACGTGACAACGAATTGACCGTCAGTGCCGATGATTTGTACGCCCTCATCACCCCGCAAACCGCTGTGGTGGTCTTGTCACATGTCACCTTCAAAAGTGGCTTCATTTATGATATGCAGGCCATTACCCAAAAAGCCCATGCCGTCGGGGCCTTGGTAATCTGGGACTTGAGTCATTCTGCCGGCGCGGTGCCGATGGAACTCGATGCCTGGCAGGTCGACATGGTGGTTGGCTGTGGCTACAAATTCCTCAACGGTGGCCCCGGCGCACCGGCGTTTTTGTACATCAACAAATCCATCCAAGATCAGGTAGAATCACCGATTTGGGGTTGGTTTGGCCAAAAAGCGCCCTTTGCCTTTGATTTGCAGTACGAACCAGCCCCCGGCCTGGCCCGCTTCCTAGCAGGAACGCCCCCCATGCTGTCGCTCTCCGCTGTGGAATCTGCGGTCGACATGCTCAATCAGGTAGGTATGCCGGCGATTCGTGCCAAGTCAGTGGCTATCACTGAATATATGATTGCGCTGTTTGATGCCCATTTGGCCGACCTCGGCTTTACCATGGGCAGTCCACGCGATGCCGGTATCCGTGGCTCGCATGTCAGCATTCGCCATCCCTTGGGCTACCAGATTAATCAGGCCTTGATTGCCGAAATGCAGGTTATCCCTGACTTCCGCGAACCCGACAACTTGCGCCTCGGGCTCAGCCCATTGACTACCTCGTTCGCCGAGGTTTGGTTGGGCGTTGATCGCATCCGTCATGCCGTCAGCCAAGGGTTGCACCACAAATACCCGGCCACCCGGGCCGCCGTCACCTAAGCAATACCCAAACGGGCCCGAGTACAAATATGTACTCGGGCCCGTTTTTTGGCGATTCACGTCGGTGCGCTTAGCGTTTTTGCACAACCACAATCGTGGCACGGCGACCTAACACTACCACATGATGCAAGGTATCGATGTACATGCCACTGTTGCGCTCGAGGGCGCGGTTAATGGCACGCATATCGCTAGTGAGCAAGGCAGCCCGGGCGCCCAGTTGCATCACACGGCGGAGTTCTTTCATGACGTTTGGGTACAAGCGGCGATTTTCTTCGGGTGTGCTAATCTGCACACCAAAGGGCAAATTACAGACCACGGCATTCACAGAATTTTCGTCGAGGGGTAACTCGCGGGCGTCCCACGGTTTAACTTCAATGGGTTTATAGCGGGGACCGATATTTGCCAAGGCTTGCTCAACGGCATCTTCGCTGATATCGCCACCGAGCAACTGGGCATAACGACTATGCAATGCCCGCTCGATTAACGTGGTACCAGCGCCACACATGGGGTCGAGGAAGACGTCAGTCGGCTTGGGTTTGGTGAGGAGTACCAACGCTGCCGCCGCAGTAGGGCGCAGTGAGGCTTCGATGTGGTTGATTTTGTAGGTACGGTGGCGCATCGTTTCGTCGCTGACCCGCAATCCCAAAATCGCCATGGTATCGATTTGGGTAATCCAAAACTCGAGGCCATCTTCTTTGGCGCGCCAGCGGTAATCGTCACGCTGTTCGACCGCTTTTTCAATGAGTTCTTGCAAATCAACCCGGCGGTAGGGCATTTCGCCTTGCTGACGGGCAATCACGCGGAAGCGCAACTTGCCTTCGCCTCCCCGTTTGGGGTAGATGGCACGCACCATTTTGACCGCTTGATTAATCACCGGCGATTGCACAATTTTGTCACGCAACACTTTGAGGGTGCTATATTTGGGGGGTAAATCGGTATATTGGCCAATTAGAATAAAGACATCGTCGACCGTACGCAATTTGAGTAAATCATCGACGTCGCCATCATAATCAATGATGGTCAGACCATTGCGTCCGGCGTGGACGACGTGCTCTTTGATGGTGGCTCGTTCGGGGAGTAGTTTGAGTTCTTCGCGCACAATCACGTCAAAGCCGGGGAGCGTGTGCAATACATACTGGATGGGTTGGTTTTTCATGGTTCCTTCCTGCCACCCGAGTGCATCGCTGCCGGCCAGAGTGGTTCATCGAATCAAACGGTGATTGGTGTATGCCACACCAATCACCGTCCGCCAAGCAAAATTAGGCGTTGGGA
This sequence comes from uncultured Roseiflexaceae bacterium, assembly GCA_903889425.1. Taxonomy (GTDB): domain Bacteria; phylum Chloroflexota; class Chloroflexia; order Chloroflexales; family Roseiflexaceae; genus UBA965. The sequence goes on from CAISXI010000521.1 coordinate 3,371, forward strand.
GTGAGAATCGTTTCGATCTGGGCCATCACGTCGCTCGTGAGCAACGGTACGACTTCGAGGGCTTTCATGTTTTCATGGACTTGGGCGGCCCGACTGGCCCCTGTAATCACACTACTCACGTTGGGGTTCTTGAGACACCAGGCCAGCGCCATTTGAGCGAGGGTACAGCCCAGCTCACTGGCAAGGGGAATGAGTTGCTCGACGATAGCCAAATTACGCTGATCAGTCAGGCTCTTTTGGAGCCATTCGTAGCCTTTGAGGGCGCCGCGGCTGTCGCTGGGGATGCCTTGGCGATATTTGCCGGTGAGCATGCCGGATGCAAGTGGGCTGAAAATCGTGGTGCCGAGGCCAATGTCACGGTACAACAAGGCGTATTCTTTTTCGAAACGCGTGCGGTTCAACATGTTGTATTGGGGTTGTTCCATGCTGGGGGGCGTCATGCCTAGTTCACGAGCAATGCCGTAGGCCGAGCGAATTTCGTCCGCAGACCACTCTGAGGTACCCCAATAGAATGCTTTGCCTTGGCGAATCACAATGTCCATGGCGCGGACGGTTTCTTCGATGGGGGTATTGACATCGGGGCGATGACAATACACTAAATCGACATAATCCATCTGGAAGCGCTTGAGGGCATTGTTGACCCCTTCGATGACATGCTTGTGCGACAAGCCGGTATCGTTGGGACCCGAACCACCCCAGAAAATTTTGGTGGAGACCACGAGGTCTTCACGGCGCCAGCCGGCCCGTTTGATGACGTTACCCATCACTACTTCGGCTTGGCCACCGGCATAGCCTTCGGCATTATCAAAAAAATTCACGCCGTGTTCAACGGCGGCAGTCATACATTCGTAGGCAATATCTTCACCCACTTGGTTGCCATAGGTTACCCAGGCCCCCAACGAAAGTGCACTGACCTTCATACCAGCCCGTCCGAGTCGTCGATATTCCATCTCACTCTCCCTGTTTTGGTAGCGGAAATACATACAAATCCATTGTAACAAATTCACACTGCATCTGCGGGTGCCAGATCTTTTTCATTGTTGACTTCTTGAATCGGATTGACCACAAACAATAATGCGCCCAACAATCGGAACACCCCAAGACCAATCACCACATATTGCGCCCCAAACCAATCAATGAGTGGTGCCACGGCCAAGCTGCTGACGAGCAAGCCGGCATTCATCACCGTCACAAATACCCCCATGGCCAAGGCTCGCCGTTGTGGAGAGCAGACTTGGAGCAAAATATTGAAATGACTTACATCAATCCCCGGGTTAATCATGCCAATCAGCAATGAAAAAACGAGAATGAGGGTGAGATTGGGCGCAAACCCGATGGCAAAAAAATACAAGCAACTCAGGATAGACGAAATCATCAAAATTTTGCGGAATCCGAAACGATCCATTAAGCGGGGCCAAAACAGGTTGCCCAAAATCGCCCCCCCATTGACAATCGCGAACCAAATCCCTAGCCAGGCATCACTTGCCCCCAGCGTGCGGACGAAATAAATGGGCTGGAAGGGAATCGCCGCCCAGGCAGCCAGGTTAAATATGAGGGTATTGATGGTGATGGCCCGGTAGGGCTGGCTTTCGCTGAGCAATGACCAAATCCCGCGCCACGAGCGATCGACATTGGCCGTGGTGTCAATCACCACATCAGGAATTTGCATTTTGGTGACATACAAGGTACTGAGTAAACTCGTCACCATAGCAATCACAAACAAAATTTGATAATTACTCGGGAATGGAGCCATTTCGAGGAAGCGACCAAACGCATAAGTGGCAATCATCATCGTTGCCCCAAGGGTGACATTACGGGCAGAAAACAACCGGGCGCGGCGGTGAATCGGGATGATATCAGCAAACATCGGCAGCCAGCCCGCATTAAATAATGCCACGGGGAGGTTTGCCACCAACAAAATTGCCACAATTGCTTCGGCGCGATAGGCCGGCAACCATGGTACAAATATCAGTAATGCATTTAAGAGCCGAAACGCTATGAGACTTCCAAACATCCATGGTTTGCGCTTTGACGTGCGTTCCATCAGTACTGCAAACGGAATCGTCGTCACCGCATTTACTACCGCCGCTGCCGAGGTAATCAGACTCACAATGAAATTGGATCCGCCGAGGCGGATGACATATGCGGCAGCAAACGAATACGCTGCCGCGGCAATCGCAGCCCAGAATAATTCAATGACCAATAAACGTATGTTGCGGTCGACAGAAGGTGTATGCATGGCGCCCCGTCTGCAAAATAATTCTTTTGTAGCATACCATACCCTACTACATTGATGTTGACACTGCCGTGTCACTCTTTTATACTATAAATGACTGATTAGTCATATACAAAAGAGCGGTTATGCCAAGCGATACCTGGTGGAATCTCGAACTCCCCAAACGTCAATTTATCATTGATGCCTGCCTCACGGAATTTGCCGCGCACAACATCGAAAGTGCGTCGCTTTCGACGATTGTCAAAGAAATCGGGATCGCCAAGGGCAGCATGTACCAATATTTCACGGATAAAGAGGACCTCTATCTCTATATCCTCAAATATGCCCATGACCAATTAGTTACCCAACTGCGCAACCGCATGCCGATTGCCGTGTTTGCCCAAGGCGATATGTTTTCAATTTTGCGGCAATATTTGTATGTCATGCTTGACTTGCAAAAGCTCTATCCACGAGAATATACATTTATTCAGCGGGCTATTCGTGATAGTGGTAGCCAACTCACTGCAGCCAAAGCGATTGGCACGCAGATGCAAGCCACGTTTGTGGAAGATTTAATCCAAACTGCCATTGCCAATCGCTCAATCCGTGATGATATCGCAAGTGAGGTACTCGAATTCCTCGTACATACAATTATTTCAGCCACCAGTGAATATCTCTATGATCATCCCGCTGCGGATTTTACCCAAGTGATTCATTTTTTTGATCAGTTAGTCATACTTCTTGATCAAGGGATGCGCTATCGGATTCGGAAATAACGTATGCCGAACACCCCCACCCATGATTTTTTGACAGTAGCCACCAGTCTGGTCATGACTCCTGCAATATTTTCAATTTTGCGGACGGCTGAAGTCGTGCAATCTTCCGCAGTCATAGTCACGACGGTTATTTGTGTGGCCCACAACGTATCGGGGATGCTTTTTTCGCCAGATCTCGATCTCGATTCGCGCATCCACAAGCGCTGGGGAATTTTGTTGTTTATTTGGAAACCCTACAAGTGGTGTATTCCCCATCGTCATTTTTGGAGCCATGGACTGATCATCCCCCCACTCTTACGCCTTGGCTATTTTTTTGGCATGCTGATTATGCTTATTTTTGCGACTGAAGTAATTGCTCGCATATTCGGCTTCCCGTTGCCTGCCTATCATCAATCATTTGCCCGCAGTATCATCGATTGGTTTGTAATGCATCCCATTATCAGCGTGAGCATGGCGCTCGGGTTTGTCACCGGTGGTGCGGTGCATTCGATTGCCGATTGGGTGGTAACCGGGGGCAAATATGTGTGGCGGGTATTGTTCGTGCCACCCGGCCAGGCGGCGCGAGTGGCACAAAAAAGTTATCCGGGTTCAATGAAGTGGTTGTTTAATCCGTTTAGCCGCGTCCGTCCTGACCATTTTTGACCGTGCATTCATAAATATGAATCACTGACCCCGGCTGATTACTTTCATTGAATCCGAGTGCATGATTTACTTTGCGAATCGGAGCGTTGCTCGTTTCCATCCAGGTACGCAATTCGCGAATCTCCAGCGACTGCGCTAACTCAATAGCAGCAATTTTGAGGATTTTGGCGACACCCAACCCCCGAAATGCCGGTAATACGCCGGTGGCGTGTTGCCACATTACCTGACTATCGTCGTCGTCTTCCATCAAAATCGATTCACCAATCAATTGATCATCAACAAATGCCAATAGATAGTGAGCCGGGTTGACATCCTCACCAAGTAAGCGGCGAAATTTGCTCAGCGTCACGATTAACTCATCTGGCATCGGTACATCTAGTGAAATCGCCGCATGAAGCGTACACACTTGCTCCATGGCATCACTATCAGATTCCAACAATGCTGCAAGGGTTGTTAAACGAATATGTGCTGGTAGTTCTCGTGGCATGATTGGCGTCTGGAGTGGCAACGTCAACGCATAGAGTTGTTCTGTGCCGATGTGCACAAATCCATGGCGTTGCAAAAACGCATCACTCATACCGGGATGCGCCACGACGCGTAACGCTTGTGCTCCCGCCGTAGCAGCCCATTGTTGGACTTTTTGGAGTAATTCTGCACCAATACCAAGGTGTTGGGCATGGGGTAATACCCGAATATGGCCCCAAAATGTATGCCGTGGCGTGTTCCACGTGGCCCGAAAACAAAATGCGACCGCCACCGGATCATCAATTGGACCAACTATCCAACGACGAATCGGTACACCGGCATCACGCAAATCGTTATCTAAATTGAGCACTTCTTGGGGGGTATCATACTCATAGTCACACCGTTCATGGGGGGGGACGGCGGCGACCACGCGGGCATGGGCGTGGGCGGCTTGTTCACCGCGCACAATCTGCGCAGGTGGGGTGAAGGTCGTACTCATACAGTAATCTTTCACTCGAGCGAGATTGTGCAGGCCGCTCCCGTCCGCCGACAACGGATAACATCACCGTCACGTGCGGGAACCAACACCGAATGTTGGGCTCATACACACAATTCACTCACGAATTCATTTATAATCATAGCAGAGTTTTTTTGATTTGACTAGTAGGGCACATATGGATGCGATTTCAATGGAAGTTTTTCGCCATCGCTGTGCCGCGATCGCCGAAGAAATGGGTGCCGCACTCGAACGCAGCGCTTTTTCTTCTAACATTCAAGAACGCCGTGACTATTCATGTGCGCTCTTTGACCATACCGGCGCACTCGTCGCCCAAGCAGCCCATATCCCCGTCCACCTTGGGGCGATGCCCCGTAGTGTCGAAGCGGCCATTACTCATTGTAGTCCGCTCAATGACGGCGATGTCGTGCTCCTCAACGACCCCTTTGCGGGTGGCACCCACTTACCAGATTTCACCAGTGTGGCGCCGGTGTTTGTGGATGGTACCCTCGTGGCCTATAGTGCCACCCGTGCCCACCACGCCGACGTAGGGGGAATGACTCCCGGCTCCATGCCGCTCAGTCGCTCACTCTTCCAAGAAGGCATCATCATCCCCCCCATCAAACTCATCGCCGCCGGCCAGCGCAATGATGCCGTCTTTGCCCTGATTGTGCGTAATTCGCGCACGAGCGATGAACGGAGCGGCGATCTCGCAGCCCAACTCGCCTGCCATCATATCGCGGCGGCACGCCTGGCCGAATTAGTCACCAAAATGGGAATTATCGCAGTCTCTGAAGGGTTTGACGCGTTAATCGCCTATGGCGAACAACGCATGCGCCAGAGTATCCACGCTATCCCTGATGGCGTCTATGCCGCTACAGAATACCTCGATGATGATGGGGTTGATCTTCAGCCACTAGCTATCCACGTCACCGTGACGATTCGTGCAGACACCATGCACATCGATTTCACCGGCAGCGCCCCTCAATGCCGTGGGCCACTCAACGCCCCTCAAGCGGTAACAGAATCAGCAGTACTGTATGCGTTACGCTTACTCGACGGTGACGATATGCCGGCTTCGGCTGGTGTCTATCGCCCTCTGACATGGAATATCCCCGTAGGCTCCATCCTCAATCCACTGCCACCCGCCGCCGTCGCCGGTGGCAACGTCGAAACATCACAACGGGTTGTCGATGCCATGCTCGCTGCCCTCGCCCATGCCATACCTACCCGCATCCCCGCTCAATCGGCTGGTACCATGAATAACTGGACCATGGGCGGGATGCGGAGCGACAATACGCCCTTTGCCTACTACGAAACACTTGGTGGTGGCATGGGGGCACGTCCGGATGCAACTGGGCTCGATGCCGTCCAAACCCATATGACCAACACCCGCAATACCCCCATCGAAGCATTTGAACGCCTCTATCCGGTGCGGGTCAGCCAACTGGCCATCCGACGTGATTCGGGCGGCATCGGATTGTTTAATGGCGGCGCAGGACTCTGCAAATCAATAGAATTTTTGGTACCCGTCACCGTGACGCTACTCACCGAACGTCGCCAACTTGCGCCGCACGGGGTACTCGGTGGCGGCGATGGCAGCTCTGGTCAAAATATGCGTAGTGCGCAGGATGGGGTGATTACACCGTTACCCGGCAAAGGCTCATTTGAGCTGCCTGCCCACACCACCTTGCATCTATTAACCCCCGGAGGAGGTGGCTATGGCGAACCTGCGTAATTGGTGGCTGACTGCAGTGTGGCACCATCAGGAACGATGGGCGCGACTGACATTTTTGATGTATTGCGCCATGTATCCCAATAGTGTGATTGCCATACTTGCCAATCTTATCCCCGATGAAGCACGTGGTTTTGGTGGGGTGCTGTTGTTGCTGCAAGGGGTGAGTATTGCGTGTTATCTCTATACCCACCTTGGTCGTACGGCGTGGCGTCCGATGAGCATCATCATGCTCGGTGCATTGTTGGTTGAATACGTCGGTGCCACCTATGATATCCCCTTTGGTGCCTATGACTATACCACCATGCTTGGGCCACAACTCTTTGCAACTGTCCCTATCGTGATTTTATTTGCTTGGCTCATGTCGCTGGTAGGCTCGTGGTCGTTGATGTATATGGCCTGGCCCACCGCCCCCCGTTGGGTGCGGGCAGTAGGGTGTGGTTTTTTAATCATGCTGTTTGATATCCAAATTGAACCTGTCGCAACATTGATTAATCAATATTGGGTATGGATGCAACCAGGTGTCTATTATGGCGTCCCGCTGGTCAATTTTGCCGGCTGGTGGGCCGTCGGTACACTGCTCGCCACCTGGTGTGACCGCGATTTGCTGCGGTTGATGCAGATTACTCGCGGCCAAATCCCATTTGCAATTGCTAATTTGGTCGGCTGTACCGGCATGTTTATCGCCATGAATGGCCAACGGGGCTATCTGCTGGCAGTCGCCATGTCCGGTGTTTTTTTGCTGGTATTTGGGATTATTTTATGGCGCTGGCGTGTAGTCGCTCAACCGGTAGGATCGCAGTGATTCAACACTATTCAATGCAATAAGCAGTGCCTCGCTGTTGGCCCCGATGACTCCCTGAGGGGATCCATATTCACTGGCAGTACTTCCCGTCACACACACATGTCCGTGTGCGATTCCTTTTGCTACTAACGCGGTAATGGTTTCGGGGGTGCCAAATTCAGGGCTCAAATAGAGCGGGAAACGATTGAATAATTTCTCGTCGGGGTTACTCGTCACGGGAATCTCAATCAAGGGACGAAGAATAATCCCTGCATCTGTTGGCCACTCAGACCCTAGCTGGCGTAATTGCGCCCCAGGCATACGGATTGATGCCCGCGTGAATCCAAGCGTTTGACATAATTCAAGTGTGTCTTGATTCCCCGAATGAAACCCGGTGCGAATACTTTTGGGCATATGATATAAAAATTGGCCAAATACATCACGGGCTTGCGTAATTGCCAGGTGTTGTTCGATAATCGTGAGCGTGCCCAGCGGTTTTTTCTTTGGAAAAATGCTGGACTGGCTGGGTGAAACCAGTAACCCCAGTTCACAGCCCCGCTCCCTGAGTTCTTCGAGCATGGGGGCATGTGCCCGAGCTGACTCGGGTGACACAAAAATCGTCGGCCAAAACCCCGCCCCAAGCATCAGATTGGCATAGGCATCGAGTGAACGACTACTAAATTCCCAATCTGGTGGCGCATCCTTACCTGTGTCGGCAGCTATCGCATTAAATGTACAAAAAAGGGGGATTGTCATGATGGCCTCGCACTATGTACAGACGGATATTTGTATTATTGGAGGTGGGCTCGGCGCCGTGGCTGCTGCATTGACCGCTCTTGATCAAGGATCGACGGTGGTGCTGATTGCGCCGCAGCGCTGGCTGGGTGGCCAAATGAGTAGCCAAGGGGTGAGTGCCCTCGACGAGCATCGCTATATCGAGACATTTGGAGGTTCGCCATATTACCTACGACTACGTCAGCTAATTCGCCAG
>CAISXI010000522.1 GCA_903889425.1 uncultured Roseiflexaceae bacterium
CTCCGTGATGGTATCTAGTACGAGGAATATATGACCACTGCAATTATCATTACCAAGGTACAGACGCTCGATGTGCGCTTCCCTACATCGTTGAACCTTGATGGCTCCGACGCCATGAATCGCGATCCTGATTACTCTGCAGCCTATGTGATGCTCCATACCAACCACCCCGAATTAGTGGGCCACGGATTGACGTTTACTATTGGCCGGGGCAACGAGTGGTGCGTGGCGGCGGCCCTGACATTGGCCGAGCGCTTGGTTGGACGTGATTTGGCGACGATTACGGCCGACCTCGGGGCGTTTTGGTATGAAATGGTGGGTGACAGTCAATTACGTTGGGTTGGCCCCGAAAAAGGGGTCGTCCACCTGGCCGTGGCAGCCGTCGTCAATGCGGTCTGGGATTTGTATGCCCGGGCCGAAGGCAAACCACTATGGCGTTTGTTGGTGGATATGACGCCGGCAGAACTGGTGCGCTGTATCCCGTTTCGATATATTAGCGATGCCTTGACCCCTGCCGACGCGCTCGCTATCCTCGAACAATCGGTGCCCCATAAAGCGGCCCGGATTGCCACCATGCAGGCCCAAGGCTACCCCGCCTATACCACTTCGGCGGGCTGGATCGGCTATAGCGATGACAAAGTGCGCCAATTGTGCCACGAAGCCATTGCGGCTGGGTTTACCCACATCAAAATGAAGGTGGGTATCGACATTGCTTCTGATGTACGGCGTGCCGGCGTGATTCGTGACGTGATTGGCCCCGATCGTTTTTTGATGGTTGATGCCAACCAAGTTTGGGATGTGCCCCAAGCCATTGCGTGGATGGAGCATCTCAAACCATTCAATCCACTGTGGATCGAAGAACCGACCAGCCCAGACGACGTGCTAGGGCATGCGGCGATTGCGCGTGGCGTGGCCCCGATTGGAGTCGCGACGGGTGAGCACGTGCAAAACCGGATTATGTTCAAACAACTCCTCCAAGCCGATGCGATTGCGTTTTGCCAAATCGATGCCTGTCGCGTCGGTGGCGTCAACGAAGTATTGGCGATTATTTTGATGGCGGCCAAATTCGGTGTGCCGGTCTGTCCACACGCCGGAGGCGTCGGTTTGTGCGAATATGTCCAACATTTGTCGTTGTTTGATTTTGTGGCGGTGACGGGTGATACCACGGGACGGGTGATTGAGTACGTCGATCATTTGCACGAACATTTCGTCGATCCATGTGTGATTCGCAATGCCCATTACATGCCACCGCAATTGCCTGGGTATAGCATCGAAATGAAGTCTGCGACATTGGATGCCTATCTATACCCAGATGGTCCAGTTTGGCAAGCGCTGGGGCGTGGGAAGTAAGTGATGCGACGTTGGACGTGGGGTGGGCGCAGCCTCGTACTTATCGGAGTAATGGTTGGTGTCATTATGCCGTTGTGGACGGTGTGGTGGCGCGGGATGGCGTGGCTTGATAATGCGACTGTTGCCCAGATGGTGCAGATTGGCGTCGCGACGTTCTCACAAGCATTACTTTCTACGGCTATGGCTGTTGCGTGTGCGCTTCCGATTGCCTGGGCGATGATACGTCGTCCAGGCTGGTTGGCCACGAGTGCCTGGCTGGCGGTCAGTGTGCCGTTTGTCATTCCTACGCCGGTGGCTGCCACCATGGTGACGACCTTGTGTGCTCCTCACACATGGTGTGCCATGGTGCTTGGACTTGAAGTTCCGCAAGGGTTAGCCGTCGTCGTGATAGCGCATGTCTGGTACAACAGTGGGGTGTTGGTGCGCTTGATTGTGGATGCGTGGCAAGGAATTGCGGGGCGCTACGAAGCGGCATCCATGACATTGGGTGCATCGTCGTGGCGCCGCTTTATCACGATTGTGTTGCCACTGATTTGGCCGGCCTTGCTGGCAGGGATGCTGTTGGTTTTTCTGTATTGTTTTGGGAGCTTTGGGGTGGTGTTGTTGCTGGGGGGGAGTCGAGTACCATCGCTTGAAGTCGAGATTTGGCGGCAGACCAGTCAATTTTTGCGCCTCGATATTGCGGCGACCCTGGCGGTATGGCAATTATTGATGAGTTTGGTACTGGTGTGGGTGGCTGATCGCTTGCAACGCCGGATTCCCCTCGATGCGCAAATCCGTCTGTCACCACAGATTGCGCGTGGGTGGGGCGGGTGGTTGGCGGGTGGTTGTCTGGTGGTGACCGTGGGCGTATTTGCGGGACCGTTTGGGTTGCTAGTGGCGCGGGCGTGGTTGCCTGATGATTGGAGCCACGCCTACCGGGCTTTGGCGCTCCCCGTGCGCGGTAGTGGCCTATTTGTCTCGCCGCTCGCGGCAGTATGGCGCTCGCTTTGGATTGCGCTGGTGGTTGCATTGGTGACGGTCAGCGTGAGTTGGGGATTTACCAGCGGCAATCGCTGGTGGCGGCGGGTGGCGATGATTCCATTGGGCGTGAGTGGGGTGACGTTGGGACTAGGCTATATTTTGTGGTTTGGCCCACTGGGATTATTGCAGGCGAGCTGGCTGGTCATCATGGCGCATGTGGTGTTGGCGTTGCCGTTGGTGAGCCGGCAGTTGGCACTCGCACGTGACCAATTAGCGCCGACGTATGCAATTGCGGCGGCGACTCTTGGTGCGCCGCCATGGCGACAATGGTGGAGCGTGACGCTCCCATTGCTCCGGCGCGCACTGGTGGCTGCCGGCTTGTTTGCCTTTGCGGTATCGCTAGGGGACTTTGCGGCGGCGTTGTTGCTTAGTCGTCCCGATACACCCACCGCCCCACTGTTTTTGGCACGCTTACTCGGGCGACCTGGTGCGCTAAATTATGCCATGGCGGCGGCGTTGGCGGTGGTGTTGGTACTCGTGTGTGTGGTGGTGATGATGGGTGCGCAGCTGCTAGCGCGTCCCCGGCAACGAGTTGAATGATACAATTTGCGTTATTGTGTATCAGCAAAACCTTGTACAATGCATACAAGTGGCGGTACGTTATTTGTATGCATTGTATTGACAATTGATTCTTCCATCGCTATGATAGGCGATACCGCTTCGATTGTTTACAAAAAATGAAGGGCACGATATGCCGAATTTTGCGATTGTTGATACACATGTGCATTTATGGGATCCGCAGTATTTTCGCATGTCATGGCTTGATAACAACACGATTATTAATGCGCGGTTTATGGGTGAAGAATTCACCCAACATACGCGTGACGTTGCCGTCGAAGCGATGGTCTATGTCGAAGTTGCTGTCGAACCGCAATATAGCCTGCTCGAAGCCCAATACATCAACACCGTGGCCCGTCAATTGCCCAAGCTCAAAGGCATTGTCGCAGCAGCACCGGTAGAATTTGGTGAGCAAACTCGGGCCTATTATTCAGCATTGACGGCGATAGGTCCCCGTATCAAAGGGGTGCGCCGTTTGTTCCAAGGGGAATCTGATGCCAATTTTGCCATCCGACCAAATGTGGTGCGGGGTATTGAGTTGCTTGCCGAATACGGCTTGAGTTTTGATATTTGTATTTTTCATCATCAATTGCCGGCAGCCATCGAACTCGTCAAAAAAGTCCCGCAGGTGCAATTTATTCTCGACCATGTGGCCAAACCCGACATCAAAGGGCA
>CAISXI010000523.1 GCA_903889425.1 uncultured Roseiflexaceae bacterium
GGTCCACCCACTTCGTCGGGCAGGTCTTGGATGAGCGTGCCGCCCAACGCCACATTGAGCACTTGCAAGCCGCGACAAATCCCCAGAATCGGCTTGCCATTGGCGGTGGCTTTGCGGGCCAGATAGAGCTCGCTATAGTCGCGCAAGGCGTCGATGTTGTCAGTTTTGGGGTGCTTGTCGGCGCCATACAACACCGGGTCGATGTCGCCACCACCCGGCAACAACAAGCCGTCGATGTGGTCGTAGTAGGCGTCGAGTAAATCGTGATTGCTGGCATCGACGGGTGGCAACAACAACGGTACTCCGCCGGCGGCGATGATGGCATCGATGTACGAGCGCCGCGCACCCACTTGGGGGGGCGACCAGGTGCTCGTGTAGGCGTGTGACCCAGCAATCCCGATGAGTGGTTTGCGCATCATTATTTCCTTACGGCTATAGTGAGTATGGCTAAATTATACCGTATTCGTAGCGGTACGGTGGGTTTATTTTTTAGGTGCGAATTGCCGGTGATTCGCATAATGCCACTTCGCCATTGTGGGAGTTGATTGTTTTATTAAAAAAATACAACTTTTTGATTTGCGTTTTATCTGTAAGAGTGGTGTAATCTTTTTGGTAGGATTGCCAAAGGATGATTGGTATGATGGAATCGTGTTTGATCTCTAGTGTTTTGGGGCGTTGGAATAAAGAATTTTCACCATACTGTTGATGTGTGCGTGTGGAGGATTCCATGAAGCGGCTCGCGATTTTGCTGATGACATTAATCTGTTTAACTGGAGCGGTAGCCGATCCGCGCTATATTCCGCAAATCTACGCAGCGGTGGATGTCAATCAAGCAAGCGTAGGTGTATTGTATTACCGTGAAACGGGGCAATACCTGCATGGCACATTCCGGCGATATTATGAAGAAAACGGCGGCACGGCGATTTTTGGGTTGCCGTTGACCCCGATTATTTCGGATGGTGGGTTGCGGGTACAGTATTTCGAGCGGGCGCGGTTTGAGGTGCCGGTGGGTCATGATGCCACCAACGAAGTCTTGTTGACCCGTATCGGGGCACATTTTGTTGAGCAACTCAGTGCCGAAGACCTTGCACAACCACCGTTTGCGGGCATCGCTGACCCAGGTGCAGGGAGCATGTACTTCCCACAAACAGGCCATGCCATCAGTAACAGCTTTCGTGATTTCTGGCAAAAAAACGGTGGCTTGGCTATTTTTGGTTATCCATTGTCCGAAGACTTCTTCCAAGAAATCAACGGTGATTCGGTGCGGGTGCAATATTTTGAGCGGGTGCGCCTCGAAGCGCATATATCGCACAACCAAGTCACGGTGGGTATTGGGATGCTCGGCAAGGCATTATTGTACGAATCTCCTAGTTTAGAGCCCTATACGATGCCGATGCCGGGCTTGCAGCGGGTGGCAACATCCACCACGTCGTACAAAGGTGCCGGGGTCGCCAAACAAACCAATATCGCTCGTGCGGGCGCCATGATTGATGGGACGATTGTACCGGCGGGGGCGGAGTTTTCTTTCCTCAAAAGTAGTAATTTTGTCGATACCGACTTTGTCGAAGGCTACGGCATCATCAACGGCCAATTAAGCAAAATCATCGGTGGCGGTTTGTGCCAAGTCTCGACCACGGTGTTTCGCGCGGCCAGCAACGGTGGCTTTGCGATTACATTGCGGGTGCCACATACCTATGTGGTGACAACGTATGAAGATATTTTGGGCTTTGATGCCACCGTCATGGAGCCCACGGTCGACTTCCGGTTTGTCAATGACTCGGCCAACCCGTTGTTGGTGGTTGTCCACAATGAACCCGAAAATTTACGCTTTACGGTGGAACTCTGGGGGGTGCCAGATGGTCGCACGGTGCAATATGAAGGCCCATTTGTGAGTCGCATTACGAAACCAGGCAAACCAATCTGGCAATATGATTCGACCATGAAGCGTGGCTCGACTCGCCAATTGGTGATAGGGCGTGGTGGCATGAAGGTCAGCTATATGCGTACCGTGAACGATGCGAACGGGAATCTGTTGCACGATGATAATTTTCTCACCAGCTATGCCCCATGGTACAACTACGTGCTGTATGGACCAGGCGTGGTGCCGCCGGCAGGGGTGCGCGTGCGCTAGTAGGTGTGAGGCATGCCTCGCATCTACTAGCGGTGTGAGGCATGCCTCACACCTACATGCCTCACAC
>CAISXI010000524.1 GCA_903889425.1 uncultured Roseiflexaceae bacterium
AATCGCCGGTGTGCGTCGTTCGGGCGTCATTGCATGGCGCCCGTTGGCGGATAATCGTCGGTGTGCGTCGTTCGGGCGTCATTGCATGGCGCCCACCGGGCGAATAGCGGCGAATAAATTCGCCTGGCATTATTCGCCCCTACTTCCTCCTTCACACTTCCTCCTTCATTTGTGTCATAATATTGCGGTAATCCCCTCACCACACAAGGACATGCAATATGACAACGATGTTAGTTACCAATGGTCCCATTTACACCCTCGACCCCGCCATGCCCCAGGTCGAAGCGTTGGGCATTCGCGATGGCGTAGTATGTGCCGCTGGCACCCTCGCCGACGTCACCGCCATCATGGGTGACACCACCTATACCCTCGATTTACAAGGCAATCCGGTGATTCCGGGCTTGACCGACGCCCACGTGCATATCATTTCACATGGCTTGACGTTGCGTCAGACCCGCCTCGACGGCATGGCCGATTTCGAATTCGTCTGTGCCAAAATCGCCGACGCCGCCCAACGTTTGCCTGCCGGCAAGTGGCTCGAAGGCGGCGGCTGGGACCACACCTTGTGGGGTGGCCGTTGGCCCACCGCCACTGAGCTCGAAGCCTTGGCCCCCGATCGCCCCGCCTTGTTGACTCGCAAAGATGGTCACTCGGCCTGGATGAACCATACCGCCATGCAAATCGCCGGTATCACCCGTGACACCCCCGACCCCGATGGTGGCCATATTGACCGCGACGCCAACGGCGAGCCCACCGGGATTTTTAAAGAAACCGCCATCGATTTGGTGCGTAGCTTTATCCCCGATATCACCGACGAAGACCGCATGCAGGCCGTCCAAGCCGCCTTTGCCGAAGGCTACCGCTATGGTATGGTGGGCATGCATGGTTTGACCGGCATGAAAAAAGACGGTTTTATCCACCTCCACGCCCTGCAAGAATTGCGCCACCGCGGCGAAATGCCCGGACGGGTATTGATGTGTATCGACCCCAACGGCTTCGAACACATGCTCGAAATGGGCGTGCGCAGTGGCCTCGGCGACGATTGGTTGCGCATCGGCCAGTTTAAGTTTTTTGTCGACGGCACCCTCGGTTCCGAAACCGCCGATATGTTGGCGCCCTTTGAAGGGGGCAACAACTATGGCCTGCCTACCATCACCCGCGACGAGATTTTCGACTATGTACGCCGCGCCAACCAGGCCGGCATCGCTATCTCGGTGCACTGTATCGGTGACGGTGCCAACCGCAAGGTACTCGATGCCATCGAAGCAGCCTTGACTCCTCTGCAACACCACGGCGAGACATTGGCCGATACCGCCAAACGGGTATTGACCATCCCCAATCGCATCGAGCATTGTCAATTGCTCGACCCCCTCGATATCCCCCGCTTTGCCGCCATGAACGTGGTCGCTTCGATGCAACCCGTGCACATGATTGGCGACCTCGACACTGCCGACCGCTTGTGGGGCAAGCGCAACGCCACCAGCTATGCCTGGCGCACCCTCGAAGCCAGCGGCGCCGTGTTGGCACTCGGCTCTGATGCCCCCGTCGAATCGCTCAACCCGTGGCTGAGCATCTATGGCGCCGTCACCCGCTGCAAGCTCGATGGCACTCCTACCGGGGGCTGGTACCCCGAGCTAGCGATTAGCCGTATGAGCGCCTTGCGGGGCTTTACCGTAGGCGCCGCCTATTGTGCCAGTAGCGAATCACGCCAAGGCACCCTGATGCCCGGCATGCTGGCCGACTTGGCCGTCCTCAGCGATGACCCCTTTACCTGCGATGCCGCTCAGCTCCAGCACATCACTGCCCGTCTCACCATGATCGAGGGTCGGGTTGTCTATCGCAATGGCCTTTAATTAAAAAAACTCCCGCCGCAAACGTGAATCGCAGCGAGCCAAGAGTAACACTCTTGGCTCGCTATTTTGTGCGGCTCCATGTGCGCCTGTTGCGGTAACGACCGCAACAGGCGCACTAAGTGTATCCAAATGCCCGAAACGACGGTTTTTCGGGGCGGTACAATGCCGCTGGGATAGTGGCTCCGGGGTGATAAATCCCGCCAATTCGGACCAATTTCAAAACTCACCCAAAATTGCCTCAAAAACCCCTTGACACGGCTATACCCCATGTGCTAATATACACCTCGTTGCGAAAGAGATTCACTCCACCGAGCGAACGGCAACGAAACAAGAAGCGA
>CAISXI010000525.1 GCA_903889425.1 uncultured Roseiflexaceae bacterium
CGAATGAATTCACCAGCATGATTCGCCCCTCCTTCACACTTCCCACGGGCGAATAGCGGCGAATGAATTCGCCAGCCTGATTCGCCCCTACTTCATGCTTCCCACGGGCGAATAGCGGCGAATGAATTCGCCAGCATGATTCGCCCCTACTTCATGCTTCCCACGGGCGAATAGCGGCGAATGAATTCGCCAGCATGATTCGCCCCTACTCACGCTTCATGCTTCCTACTTCATCAATGGTACAATGGCTCAAATCTTCACAAAGCTGATACACCACCCTATGCCCAACGATTGTCACTACATCCGCAAACTAGTCCATACCAATTCGATTCTCCCAGGGAGCATCGAAAAACTCGTCGTGGATACCCATTTGGCTCAATGTGCCGAATGCCGGCGTCAGCTGAATATGCCAGCACCCAACCTGCTCGGTGATCTACTCAATACTCCGCCAACTCCCCAACCACAAAAAATCAAACCGGCAAATCAACAACCACAACCACAACCCCGCAAACCCAAACCAGCCACTCCCCAACCACAACCCCGCAAACCCAAACCGGCCACTCCCCCTCCTTCACGGGGCATGGTATGGATGCAATCGTTGCTCATCTGCCTCGTCACCATCCTCATCAGCTATATGGTGGTGATGGGGGCACGGAGTGGCTGGTCTGCGTTGCGAATTTTCCGAAATCTCAACCAAATCAGTACTACCGATATACCCACCACCATGACGACCTCAGACGCCACACCCACCGCAGAAGCAAGTACCGCTACGCCCGTCCCCGCCTTCGTGCTCCCCGCTGGGAGCAATCAGCCCATCACGGTCCTCCTGCTGGGATCAGATCGCCGCCCACAAGAAAAAACCCCCTCGCGCACCGACGCAGTCATACTCTTACGGATTAATCCACAAACCCAACGGGTGTCGTTTTTGTCGTTCCCCCGTGATTTAATCGTATCGATTCCGGGCTACGGCGCCGCGCGCATCAATGCCGCCCATGTCTATGGCGACATCTACCCAGCCTTGGGTGGCGGTATAAAGCTCGCCACCCAAACCGTCAGTCAACTCATCGGTGTACCCATTGATTACACCGTACTCACCGATTTTGCCGGATTTATCAACATCATCGACACCCTCGGTGGCGTGCCGGTCAATATCACCAAAGACTTGTACGATAGCCAATTCCCCACTATGGACTACAAATACCGCGAGGTGTCGTTTCAGATGGGCACCAGCACCATGGACGGGGTCACTGCATTGACTTACAGCCGAATTCGTCACCCCGACAATGATTTCGAACGCACCAAACGCCAACAACAAGTAATTACCGGCGTCGCCAAACGCCTCCAAACCGGCAATTTCGTCGATACACTCGAGACCACCGCCAACATCACCGATGCCCTGATTGGTCACGCCCGTACCGACATGCCCCGTGACTTGATTATCGCGTTGGCCTGGCAAATGCGTGCTGTACCTACCACCAATTTTTCGTACAATACCTTTACCGACATTTACTACGGCACTGGCGATGATCGCTATGCCATGTACCCCGTCGGCGGCGCCATCAAACGGATTGTCACACAATGGTTAAGCCAATGAACAAAATACGCACCATCATCACCCGTCACGGCCCGTGGCTCGGCTGCCTGATTGCCCTCATCGGCACCACCATGCTCGACAATGCCTGGCACCGTGGGATTGTGACGGAACCCTCCCCGCAAATCACCCCCTACGCCGACCAACAATACTTGGGGGTCAATCTTTTTAATATTCAAAACGAACCTGACCCCGCCGTGGTCGACCGATCATTTGCCATGGCAGCCCAATTGGGGGCACGCTACGCCCGCATCCAAATGCCGTGGGAAGATGTCGAAATCCATGGGCGGGGCGATTTTGAAGATCGTCGCAACGCCAATGCCATCCAAAGTGCCTGGCTCAAATACGACCGCATCATGGCATTGGCTGATACTCATGACATCCAATTAATTGTACGCATCGATCGCCCACCCCTGTGGGCCCGCATCCAAAGCGCCGCCACGCCACGGTTTCAAAACGGACTGATTGAAAACGGCGATTCTACCGGCCCACCCGACGACTACCAAGACTATGCTAATTTTGTGGCGACGGTGGTCACCCGCTACCCTCAGATTCGTTACATCCAGCTCTGGAACGAGCCCAATTTGGCCTATGAGTGGAATTGGCAATTCCCCGATCCCGAAGCCTTTACCGATTTGTTGCGCCGTGCCAGCATCGCCGCCCGCCAGGCCAACCCCGCCATCGTCATTTTGTTCCCCAGCTTATCACCGACCGATGGCAAAGAGCCGCGGATTGCGCCGATGAGCGAGCTTGATTTTTTGGCGCGTTGTTATGCTGCCGGCGCCGCAGATTTTTTTGAGGTGATGTCGGCCCAAGCCTATGGCCTCGGACAACCACCCGACGAGCACCGCTATGTGCGGGTGCGTTGGAGTCCGCTCCGCCCCTTTGCGGAGCTCGATCGCCCCATCGACACCCGCATCGACGTGTCGCGCATCGTGATGCTTCGGGAAGTCATGGAAGCTGCCGGCGATAGCAATACCGCTGTCTGGGTCAGCGAATTCGGCTACAACAGCGCCCCCGAAAGTGTCCCACCTGAGCGGCGCTTTGTCTGGGGACCAACCGTCAGTGAAGCCCAAAAAGGCACCTACAGCGCCGCCCAAATGGCCCGGGCCCGCCAAGAATGGCCGTGGCTGGGAGTGATGAATTTGTGGATGTTGCGCTGGGGTGGGCCAGCTGCCGACCCCGCCAATCCCACGCCCTATTTCGCCATCATCGACCGCGACTTTAGCCCCTATGCCGGCTTTGATATTTTGCAAACTGCCAGCCAAACTCCCGCCATCATCGGCGCCGGCACCCACGCCTGGGGCAACCCCGCCATCGTGCCAAGCGCCCCAGGCCAGTGGCGCATCAACGTCCAAGGCACCCAAGTCGGCATCCGGGGTGGGAGTGGCACTATCAGTGTTACCATCGACAATGCCCCCGCTATGCCGATTACGTTGACCGGTGGCGACGACATTATTGCGAGTAGGCTCAGCGATAGTCCCCACTTCATCACTATCACCGATTTACCCACTGCGCCGCAAGCCTTGCTGGTGTGGCGCCAGCAACCATGGCGTTGGTTGTTTGGTGCATTGCCAATTATTTTGACACTTGGGTTGGGTGTAGCGCTACGGCAACTGTTCCTGCGTAAACCCTAACACACCGTACCACCGGTATCACCATAGCGTCGCCGTAGGGTGCGGCGCTATGGTTTTTGCTGTGGTGATGTGTGTGTAGTGCGTACAGTATGGGATGTGAAATCGCAATACGTACGCTATTCAGGTGACACGTTAATAGGCTGATGGGAATGGTAATGAGTGCGCGGCGTGCCTGCACGGAGTAGGTAGTACGACGACATCCGTTGGCCTAATGCGCGCTGTGCGTACGCAAAATTGGCTCATATATTATTGGTATACTATTAATAGTAAAAATCATCCAAAGGAGCAACATATGGTTGCCATCCATACCGCTCAAGAAATCGCCGCCATGCGTGTCGCTGGCCAACTCGTTGCCCAGACATTTGCGTATCTCACCCCGATGATTGTGCCTGGGGTCACCACCCTAGCCCTCGATACCGCTGCCGAAAAATTTATTCGTAGCCACGGCGCAGTACCCGCCTACAAAGGCTACAACGGCTTCCCCGCCACGATTTGTGTGGCGCCCAACAGTGTCATCTGCCACGGCATCCCCAACAACGACGCACTCAACGCCGGCGATATTGTCGGGCTCGATATCGGCGTGATTGTGGACGGCTGGTACGGCGATGCCTGTGTGACATTGCCCGTGGGCGCAATCAGCCCCACTGCCCAAAAGATCATCGACGTCACCCGCGAAGCACTACGGCGGGGAATTGCGGCAGCCCAACTAGGCAAGCATTTAGGCGATATCGGGGCGGCCATCCAACAACACGCCGAAGCCAACGGCTATAGCGTGGTGCGTGAATATACCGGCCACGGCGTGGGGCGCCACCTCCACGAAGACCCTACCGTGCATCATGTGGGCCAAGCGGGCACCGGGTTGAAACTCAAAGAAGGCATGATTTTTACGATTGAGCCGATGATTAACGCAGGCACCTACAAAACCACCCTCGACAAACGTGATAAATGGACGGTACGGACTGCCGATGGCCTGCTCTCTGCCCAATTCGAACATACCATTGCGATTACCGCCGCCGGCCCCCAAATTTTGACACAAGAATAAAGGTATCCATGCAGATTACTACCGCCACCGCTGTCACCCAAGCGTATATGCGCCGCCAACCCCTCGTCGCCCTCGAAAGCACCGTGATTGCCCACGGGCTCCCCTACCCGCAAAACGTCGCCGTGGCTCGCGCCATGGAAGCACTGGTGCGTGCGCATGGTGCCGTCCCCGCCACTATCGGCGTGGTGGCAGGAGTCGCGACTGTGGGACTCGACGATGCCACCCTCGAGCGTTTTGCCCAAGCCAGTGATGTGCGCAAACTGGCTCGGCGCGATATCCCCCTCGCCATCGCCGATGGTGCCTATGGTGCCACCACCGTGTCGGCCACCATGGCGTTAGCCCATGCGGCCGGCATCGAAGTCTTTGCCACCGGTGGGATTGGTGGCGTGCATCGTGATGCCCGCACCAGCTTCGATATTTCGGCTGATTTGACCGAGCTCGCCAAAACTCCCGTGATTGTGGTGTGTGCCGGGGTCAAATCAATCCTTGATTTACCTGCTACCCTCGAATACCTCGAGACGGTGGGGGTACCAGTGTATGGCTTTGGTACCACTGAATTCCCAGCGTTTTATACTGCCCAGAGTGGATTGACGGTACCGTGTGCCAATGATGTGGCCACCATCGCCCGCGCCTGGCGCGCCCACCGCGCCCTTGGGGGCGGCGGTATGATTATCGCCGTGCCACCACCGCCGGAATTCGCCCTCGACCCCACCGAGATCGAGCAGCATATTTTGCGCGCCTTGGCCCGAGCAGAAGCTGCCGGCATCCGCGGCCAAGCCGTCACACCGTTTTTACTCAGCGCCGTCACTGCCGAAACACACGGCGAGAGTATGCGTACCAATATGGCCCTGTTAGAAAACAATGCCCGTGTGGCCGCAGCCATCGCTGTAGCCCTCAATGCCGTCTAAGGAGTAACCGATGAGCAACAAACAGTCGCGAAACAACAAACAGTCGCGAAACAACAAACAGTCAGGGAATATCAACCAATCCCAACCCATCAACCAATCCCAACTCATCAACAACCCAGGCACACCCCGCCCGGAAAGTCCACCCCGCAAAGTCCCCGTACCTGCCAAAAAAGGCCCCAACACCTGGATGATTGTGGGCGTGGTAGCAGTTGTTGCAATATTTGTGGGATTGTTTGTGGTGCGTTCATCGGGCAGCAGTAGTATCCTCAGTGAAGCCAAACAATTCGCTGATTTGGGGCAAGGTCTGCACACGCAAACCATCGATGATGAACTACCCATCCCGTACAATTCGAACCCACCCACGTCGGGCTACCATGTGGGGAGCATGATTTCGCCATGGGGCATCCAAAAAGAACCTGTATCTGACAAAGTATCGACCCACAACATCGAGCATGGTGGCGTGATTATTTTCTACAAACAATCGCTCGATGCCGATTCCCTCGCCAAACTCGATGCGTTAGCCCGTGACTTACAACGCCGAAACCAATGCTTGTTGATGACATCCCGTCCCGATGACCAAATCGACCATCCCATCGTGGTCACCGCTTGGACCTATATGCTCCCCCTCGATAGTGTCGATACGACCAAAATCACCCAATTTTTTGAGGAATTGGTAGGTAAAGGCCCTGAAAAATTCTGTACACCACTATCATAATCTCTCAAATCACACCAAGGGGGCGGCCACATAAGGCCGCCCCCTTGGTGTGTCGACGCAATCACCGGCTTATACGGTGCGGCGGTGGCGCAGGTGCTGTATATACGATTGAAACGACGTATCCACCCATACCCAACGCCCAAACAACACCAGCAGACACCCCAGCCAAAAGATATTGGGGATGATACTCCAGTATACCCATGGTCGGAATTCCATGACCACTTCTTGGGTACCCACAGGGACGCGCACTCCTTGATAGGATGCATTCACCACTACTGCAGTAGCGTCTTGCCAGCCAGTGGCCGTACGCACACGGGCATACCATTGGGGATGAAATATTTGGCTAAACACGATGATGCTTTCTTTGGTCGATTCTGTCACCGGCACCACAAATCGATCTCCTTGGTTTTCGCTTTTTTGTAATTGGCGATTCGTCGCGGCCTTTGGCGTATCTATCCAATACTCAATCTCTTGTGCTGTTGCATCAATCCGGACATCACTGAGGGGCACCTGCAGACAACACCCCATCGTAGTGGCCGTGGTATACACATAGAACGGAATTGCTCCATCCGTACGCGCCGTCAATGTAAGATTAGGGTCATTTAATGCGTTTTTACTCACAATCGTACGGATATTAGCCATCCACTGATCATTTTCAGGCATTGGCAACACAATTTTGGTAACACGTGGATTATATCGTTTATTTTGCACGCCAAACCGCTTCATTAATGCCACATAATGTTTCGATAGCAACGGATTATATGTGCCAATCTGAGGGATATTTAACACGGCGTTATAGTTAGCCACAAACGGAGTTATATTTTGCGTTAATTGCGGCAAACGATATGATTCTTCTGTAAAATCATCAATCATCGCCATCCGTTCACCAGGCTGCAGCGTGTGCCGAATTATTTCCGTTGACGATGATGTCACTGAAATTTCATGCAGTGGTTGCATAACAAACATCGGTTGCAACAACAATATCATTCGCAGAAACAATACCCCAAACACAATCATCCATTTAATCCGGGAAGACGATACAAGTGCCATAACCAACATCCCGGTCACCACAATTAGCGAAAGCACCACAAACTGATTACTATCATTAAACTTCCATTGAAAATTTGTATCACGCACCAATGTCATAATCACCGCACCAAGAATCAGTTGAGTACTTATCCCCACTGCCCCAATTAATATTTTTGCAGTTTTGATAGCTGGTTCACTGATAAGTACGTGCATGCCATATACTGCTAATACCATTTCGGGGATTTGTTGCCCCACCCCCCAAAACAGCACAGCCCGTGACAATTGCGGTAAATGCAATTGTGTATAGCCAAATACAAATGCACCCCAGCTAAAACTAAATATTACCGCAACCACCACCCACACACTCCACCCCCACGTGTCGCGCCAGCGCCAAATCGCACCAATCATCATCAATATAAATACAAACAACGTCGTATATCCACCCCGATATGGATATAATCCTGATGCAAAATTCGTACTCGGTTCAAACATTTCTTTTACTATATAGGTCAATCCTACGAGGAACACAGATTCTATCGTTTTGACATCTACCATCACGCTATAAAAATATTCTGCGCCTGTTTTTTGGCGTTCTGTCGCTAATATAACAGTTTGAATTAAATCTAAGTACACCGGCATTGCCATCATTGCGCCTACAACCATAGCCCCGCTCGCATACCCAATAAACTGCCACAGCTGTTGCCGATTCCCACGTAACTGCCACAGCAAATACAAAAAATAACCTACCAGCATATACGCTAAATGAATAATCATTTGCTGATATCCCATGCAAAGTAGTGAATATACTGCAAAGGTCAATAACATCGCAGGCTTCCAATTGGGAGTATCGCGCAACCACGTGAACCCGTAGAACAACGCCAACCCCCAACACGTCGTCGCAATAAACGTCAGATACGTATTCCAATAAAAAAAGAACGGCGAGGCGCTAACCAGATATGCGGCCAACAACGCCAACCCCGTGTGTTGTAATAGCCGCCGCACATACAACAGCGCAAAAACCCCAGCCAGATACGCATACAAGACAAAGTTGACTGTATAAAAAACAAATGGGTTGTTGACCCATATCCGAAGTACCCAATTAAGCACATATGAAATACTCAACCCATTCAGTTGCGCTAACGGGCGCCCTAATTGTGTCATTTCAGACCAAGTACTCAGCCACGTTGATCGTGACGTATTCATCAGCATATGCTCTTCAGCAACATACCATACATAATCCGAAAAATAACTTGATGTGTTGTAATCTGCGGCAGTAACCGGTAAATTAGCCGCTAACCGGAGATTGATTGGGTAGATTATCTGTTGTTGCCACAGCCACGGACTGAAATAGAGCATGACCGTCACTGTATATAACATTACTGGACGTTGCCACAGCCACAGCCCACACCGTATCACCGGTAGTAACGGCTCACGCATGGACGCAAATCGGGTAGCTAGTTTGTTTTTTTCGGTATGTATCAGGTGTTGGAGCGTTGGCATAGCGCGATACAGCTGATAGATTATTATCCCATTTGCAATCAGCCCCACGACAAGCCAAACAACTGGCATATGGGTCAACCCAAACATCACCAGATTTTTCACACCCCACCACCAGATACCAGCAAGTATCAATCCAAATACCCCATATACGCCTACCACAATTTTGGGTGAAAATTGACAATACACCCAAGTGCCAAGCAATACAACCATCACCAAATAAAAAATCATCACATTACTTGGGGATTTAGGAGTTACAATTGGCATAAATTCCACGTTACTTATCGCCAATGAAATCACCCGGCCATCTACCACTGTTGTTTCAGTGTTTTTTAATCGCACGGTATTGAATACCGCAAATGGCTGCCACTCCAAACGCACGAGGGATTTGTAATTACGGAATGTATCTGCTACTACCCGATACTGCGCCACTTGTTGGGTATCAATTTCAATCGCAACCTGCTGATTTTTGTTGACTGTCGTCGCTGCAACCACCATGATGTTGAAACCATCATCATTGGGTTGGCGAATCAGATAGAGCGTCCCGTCTTGGGCACTCCAGCGCATATTACGAATAAACGCACCATCTGCGGTGCGTTGTACTTCGGGGCCATAAAATTGTGTGAAATAATCAGATGCTTGGTCTGCACTATTCTTGTTTTCACCGGAAAACGCACTAAAAATCCCTATTGTTACGCATATAAACAATATATTCAATAACACAAATCGGATATGACGCATTTTCGCCTGCTCTTACTATTTACCACAACACTACATTGGTATAGATTCACTATACCAATGTAGTATCACCGTGTGCGGTAGTTACTTAGCCGCGCCCCGTCAACCCGCGCCACAAGCGCTGTGACGGCCGCAAATCACTCAGCACCGTGCGAGCAGTATTGAGCCCGCTGGCCGCAAATACGCCGCCACCCGGGTGCATGC
Organism: uncultured Roseiflexaceae bacterium; assembly: GCA_903889425.1. Taxonomy (GTDB): domain Bacteria; phylum Chloroflexota; class Chloroflexia; order Chloroflexales; family Roseiflexaceae; genus UBA965. Next base: position 9,362 of record CAISXI010000525.1, read on the forward strand.
TGGCACCGGTCATGTACAACCCACGGATGGGAGTGCGATAATCGGCTAATTCGGCTATTGGCCGATAAAAGAACATCTGATCCAGCGACATTTCCACATGCATCACATTACCTTTGACCAGCCCATGCATGTTTTCGAGGTCGAGGGGGGTTTGGATGTAACGATCGATGATTTTGCCGCGCATATTGGGGGCATAGCGATACAACACTTCGAGGATCGAATCGGCCACACGCTCACGCTCGTTGACCCATTCCATGCCGTTGGCCATGGTATAGGGGAAGTACTGAGCCCACAAAAAGACCGAGTGCTTGCCGGGGGGCGCCACCACCGGGTCAATCGCCGAAAACGTCATGGCAATCACCGCCGGGTCTTTGGAGGGCAAGCCCAGACTATAATCGGCATAGGCCCGGCGCACATAATCCATCGACGGGCTCAACAATTGCAAGCCGTGGTGGCTGGGGTGAGCCTTGCCACCCGACGGCGCCGCAATATAGTCAGGTAATTCGTCGGCAGCACAGCGCACCGTCATACCAAAGCCATTGCCGACCCGAATGTTGCGGATTTTGTGAGCCAAATCAGTCGACAGATGCTCGCTGCCTACCATGCCCAACATGGTGGTTTGGATGTGGGCGTTCGACACCACAATCGGGGCGGTATAGCGCATGCCGTCGACAGTTTCGACACCCTCGACGCGATTGCCTTTAATCAAAATCCGTTTGACGGCCGCATCGAGCACCACCGTACCACCACTGGCGGTAAAGGAGCGCGACATGGCCTGGGTCAACATGCCGCTACCCCCTTTGGGGTGCTTGGCGCCGCTGGTGTGCATCATCGAATGCCACCCAAAAAAATCACCAGCGCCGATTTCGTCGGGCGGCGGCCCCGACTGAGCGGCCAGCCACGTCAACGCAGCCCGCATCGCCTCGGATTCAAAGGTCTCGGTGATGAGTTGGCCGTACGAACTAAACAGCCGCCGCACGGTTTCGAGGGTGCTGGTGATATGGCGTACTTTGGACTGCGCCACAGCCATTTTGCCTACCAACCCCATTACACTGGGGGGATTCAAAAAGACGTCGAAAATCGCTTCGTTGAGCGGTCCCCAATAGGCCATGAATTTGCGGTAGGCTTCGGCATCTTTGGGCGACACACTGGCGATTGAGTCGAGGGTACGATCGACGTTGCGCTCGAACGAAATCGAACCCGAGCCGTCTGGCAACGGATAAAAGGCATAGGGATCCATGTCAATGTACTCGAGGCCATATTTTTCGAGCTCAAGTTCTTTGACCACGGGGGTTAAATGAATCATGATATGCGCCGAAGAACCGACATCGATTTTGTAGCCGGGAATCACTTCCTCGGTACAAACCGCCCCACCCACAATCGGTCGCCGCTCGAGCACCAACACCCGCAACCCGGCCCTGGCTAAATAGCCCGCGGTAGTGAGGCCGTTATGGCCGCTCCCCACCACAATCACATCATAATCATATGTGGTCATAACAAAACCCCCGTTATTTAAGTAGGAAGCGTGAAGCGTGAAGTAGGAAGTTGAAGTGTGAAGTTTGAAGTTGAAGTGTGAAGTGTGACGTATGAAATTGAAGCGTGTAGCGTGAATATGTGGTCATAACAAAAACCCGTTACTGAAGTAGGAAGCATGAAGCTTGAAGTATGAAATGGAAGTGTGAAATTTGAAGTTGACGTGTGACGTGTGAAATTGAAGCGTGTAGCGTGAAGCTTTCACTTCACGCTACGCTTCTTGCAACGATTACTTTTGGCTAGCGACGTTGATTGTCTGGGCGTAAATCTGGGTAGTCGACAACGAGGCATGTCCCAGCAATGTTTGTACGCGCCGTAAATCGACCCCGCTGGTAATCATGTGCGCCGCAAACGAATGACGGAGCATGTGGGGATTCAAATCGCTCACACCCAATTCATCGGCGTACTGCTTTAGAATCAGCCAGAACCCTTGGCGGGTCAAGCGGCCACCACGATGATTGACGAACAACGTGTCAGCATCGCCTTCGCTATCTTTGACCAGTTGGCTGCGGGCATTGTCACGGTATTCTTCCACTGCCGTCACGGCCGATTCACTGAGGGGAATCATGCGCACTTTTTGGGCTTTGCCGACGCAGTGCACCATTTTTTTAGTCAAATCGACGTCACCGATATTAAGCCCTACGAGTTCGCTGACACGCATGCCGGTGGCATACAGCACCTCGAACATGGCCCGGTCGCGCATGCGGTCGGGAGTGCGACTACGCAACGGCAATTCCATCAATTCGTCTACTTGTACGGGGGTCAACGATTTGGGGACTTCGCGCTCGACCCGGGGCGACTCGATGGTGGTGGTGGGGTCGATACTCACTGCCCGAATCGAAAACAAAAAGGCGTAAAACGACTTCACTGCGGCCGTACGCCGCGCCACGGTGGCGTTGGAGTATTTGCGTTCGCGCAAATAAATCATGAACGCCATCACATCTTCGCGATCGGCATCCAAGGCCGTCGCCGTACCCCGCCCTTGGATGAATTTCATATATTGCACCAAGTCCGTGCGGTACGCCGACGTCGTATTAACGGTCAGTTCGCGTTCCTTCATCAAGTGGGCAAGAAATTGTTCAATTTGCTCGTTCATTGGGTGCCCTCCTTCTGTCTTACTGTTGCAACGATGCAACGTCGTCGTCGGCGCGCTCACGGGCCGAACCAATCGAAAAATACTTGGCTTCCGCATGATGTACCACAATTGCCGCCGTGCTTTGCTCGGGAATCAATTGGAAGGCCTCGGTCAAGGTCACGCCGATGCGCTCGGTGGGCAAAATCGCAAACAATTTGGTATGCTCGTCGAGGTCGGGACAAGCCGGGTAGCCCCACGAATAGCGCCGCCCTTGCTCGCCGGTCAACCCCAAGCTCTGGCGCACCAACTTGTTGGCGTATTCGGCCAAGGCCTCGGCCAGCGATACGCCCAAGCCGTGGATGAAGTACGAGCGGCTATAATCGCCCTGCTTTTGTAACTCTTCGGTCAAATCATCGACCTTGGTGCCCATCGTCACTACCTGCAACGCCACCACGTCGTATTCACCCGATTCCACCGAACGGTAGTAATCGGCGATACACAAGCGTTCGCGTTCGGGTTGGCGGGGGAAGACAAAGCGGGTCAATTCTTTGCTGCGGTCGGTA
>CAISXI010000526.1 GCA_903889425.1 uncultured Roseiflexaceae bacterium
GGGGGTAGCGGTGTTCGTGGGGGTATAGGTATTCGTAGCCGTTTTCGTGGGCGTTTTCGTAGCCGTATTAGTCGGTGTGTTGGTGCTGGTATTTGTGGGCGTATTGGTGTGGGTAGGCGTATTGGTGTTGGTGGGGGTATAGGTGTTGGTGGGCGTGTTGGTAGCCGTGTTGGTCGGTGTACTTGTTGCGGTATTGGTGGGAGTTTTGGTAAATGTTCGTGACGGTGTGTATGTCTTGGTGGGGGTATTGCTGGGGGTCGGCGTCGGACCGAGGTCAGTCATCGAGTAGACTACGCCGTTTTTGAATGAGTTGTCGCAGGTGGGGTCGACCAATTCCCAATTACCGCCGGTGACGGTGTAGCTACTATCAAAGTAGGGGCTCGAGCCTTCTTTGGTGGGTGGTGCCAGTTCAAAGTAAGCCCATTCAGTGCTTTCGGACACTTGGTCGTAGATAAAGTTGAGCGGGATGGTAAGTCCGCCCTGATTATTAGCGGGAACAACACCGCCATCATAATCCCCGGCAGGCACACTAATCAACCAGACATCAGAGCCGCTGGTGTGAGTGTAGGTGGTATTACCAAAGATTCCAGCGGAGATAGTACCAATGGTAAAGTCGCTATCGCTGGTGGCAGGACCGGGGTTGAGGGGGTTGCGGCGCAAAGCGATTTTGGTGTTGGCGGTGACGCGCCCATTGATGCGGATGTTGAGCGCGGTAGGACTACTCCCCTCGATGGCATTCCGATCGCGCGATGTACCCATATCGACGAAGGGCACAAGTCCGATAGTAATAGCATCAAGCATATTACCAATGCCACCCGTAGGCGAAATACCAAAGAATCCAAGGTTGCGAATGCCACCGAAATCGCTTGCAACTGTATGTTTCCCTGTATAACGTACCCAATTAGTCGTGGGAGAGCCAAGCACCGTTGCCAGCCCATTGGTTGTGCCACTATATGAGGTAACAGATGCGGTTGAGGTCGAGCCACTGGCGCCGCTTACGGTACGGCCACGGATTACTTGACGTGAATATGTGTTGGCAGCACGAGAGCCTGCTGCTAACCCACTGGGTATGCCAAAGCGAAATTCAGTTTCTTCAGTACTGTTCCATGAACGAGTATGATGATAAAATTGAAAATCAAATGATTCGCCTCCGGCAATACAAATAGGTTGATATGCCATTGATGAATAGTATGCATTGAGTTCAATAATTGCATTACCATCGGGAGCACCTGCCGAACCCAAACTATCAATTGGACGATTTTTGGACCAAAGTTCAAACACTCTGCATGAAGTCACAACCGGATGTGAAGTGAACCACCCACCCATCGTGCTTTCACAATTATCGTTATTGTCTAACGCACCATGTGTTTCAAAAGAAGGATTCGAAATAACCCGTCCTGCTGCGTTTGCCGTGTTAATCGTGGGATTACTCGTCGTCGGCACACCCGTTTGCGTGGGGGTGAGTGCCCGCGGTGCCCGAAGCCGGGCCGTCGGTGTTACTGGTGGATTGGCTGGTGCCGCCTGACTTGGATTGGTTTGCATGCCAAATAGGGCCCACAATCCGATCCCATCGATGAATAACACTATTAATTGTTGGATTAGTTTATTGTTCATGTCAATTACCATTACATATACATACCAAATTCATAAATAGTATATTTTTCCAGCGTGATGGTTGCAAATAAATACACTTTTGCAACTATAGCTTGTATTTTTTATTTTTGCGTATTTTTTGTTGTTTGTATTATTTTTTTACTATTTTTTGTTAAAAAAACAATATACATATATTTTTTTGTTTTTAGATATTAATTTAATTTTATACATTTTTATTTTGTAAGCGTATTGTAATTTTTGCCATAGTGGTCAAAACCATACTGGCCGTCGTGAATCGCACATAGCGCATGGCCGCCACGGTCATCCGCGGAGTGCGACTCCGCCGTCGACGGGCAAAATCACCCCAGTAATAAACGGTGCCGCCGCCAAAAAGAGCACCGCTTCGGCGATATCGCGAGCCGAACCATGGGTTTGTAGTGGGATATGTTGGGTAGCTTGGCGAATACGGGCGGCGTCCCAATCATCGGGAAGCAGTGCCAGTCCAGGCGCCACACCATTGATCCGTACTGCTGGTGCGAGTTCTTTGGCGAGGGCCATCGTCATGGTGACGAGGGCCCCTTTGCTGGCCAAATAGGGCGTATAGTTGCGCCATGGCCGATACACGCCCGCATCACAAATATTGACGACGGCACCGCGGGTCTGGCGCAACATGGGGGTCGCCTGCTGGATGGTGGCAAAGGCGGCTGTTACATTGAGGGTGAGTAATTCGTGCCAATCGGTGGCAGTCACCTGCCCGATGGGGGTAGCGCGCCACATGCCGGCATTGTTGACCAGCACATCGAGGGTGCCATAGTGAGCGATGGTTGCATCAATAAACGCTTCCGGGACGCCGGGCTGGGTGAGGTCACCCTGCCAGGCCCAGACCTGTGCGCCGGTGGCAGTTAATTCGGCCACCAAGGCCTGCGCCGCAGCCTGCGAACGGTGATACTGCAAAGCCACCCGCATCCCTGCCTGCGTCGCAAGGCGCACAATAGCTGCACCGAGGCGCTGGCCGCCGCCGGTCACGGCTATCACGTTGCCATGCAATCGATCACTCCCTAGCATTTTTTGTCCTTCTGGCACGATAGATCAACAATCCCATTACCGCCAATAATCGTCAGTATACCCACAACGGGGAGCGGGCAATTGCGCCGTACGTTTTTATTATGCCATGACAACTTCACCGAATCGGCAGATGTTCACACAATGAATTAACCAAACATCGCCAATAAATTAATCATATGCTGACGAAAGTCACAGTACAATAACAATAACACCCTGATTGCTAGTCTAGCGGTGATTTGACACACTCAACGCACAAAGTGATGCGGCAATCTTGAGTGCGGTGCCAGCAACAATCCGGGTATGGAGCCGGGCAACACCCATCTTCTCAAGTTGACTATTGCAGGTCTCAATGCGCTTGCGGTGTAATCGTAAGAGCTGCTGCTCCGCTGGGGTATTAGGATTCATATTGGCACGTTGGATGGCGATCATGGTCACACCGTAGCGTGCATCGAGTTGATGACAGAGTGGTTCACTGACGTAGCCACTATCTCCGAGGAGAATCGCACCAAATGGCAAGGTGCATGCCAAATCATCAACCGCGGTGGTGTCATGTGGGCGCGCAGGTCTCAGTACAAAGCGTGCAGGGATGCCCGCACTATCACAAATGAGGTGGAGTTTCCAGCCGAAATACCGTTCGTCTTTGGCATAACATTTACCATGGTATTGCGCACCACGCACTTTGGTACAACGCTTCGCCCGCGCA
>CAISXI010000527.1 GCA_903889425.1 uncultured Roseiflexaceae bacterium
AGACAACGGTGGATTTGGCGAATAAATCGTTTACGGTGGGATTGTGGGCTGCATTGAGTGTAAAAAGTGGTAATCACATGTTGGTGTCAACAGGGAGTCAAGCAGCGAATTTTCAAGCATTACAAATCTATGTAAACAATACTGGTGTGGTGTGTGATTTTTATGCACATGGTGTATCGTATTTATTTGGCTCAACGGGCTTTGATATTACTGCATGGCATCATTATGCATGTACCTATGATCGAAACACGGGTCAACGTCAGTTGATGATTGATGGAATCGTAGTAGCGTCAAATACGGTTCCACAGTCGTTGAACTCGACGAGTGTGTTTCAAATTGGACGATCACCATGGAACAGCGATTATGTGCAAGGCACACTCCGCGACGTCATGGTCTATAACCGCGCTCTGAGCACCAGCGAAATCAATCGCATCAAAGACATCACCCCCAACAGCGTCATGCTCAGCGAACCCCACCCCGCCAGCGCTTGCCGCTGGGTAGACAAGGGTGGCATGGTACATGAGTACGAAATCAACCAAGATTTACTCACTTGGGACCAAGCCAAGGCTGTTGCTGAAGCACGCACCCGTGGTGGTCAGCAGGGGTATCTGGCGACGATTACGAGTGCGGTGGAGAATGAATGTATACTTCAGCTTTTGGATGCACAAGGGGGATGGAGTAGTGGGGCTAGTGGAGACGGACCATGGATTGGCTTAAAACGTATTACTGTCGGTGGTGTATTTACCTGGGAAAAAGGTACTGATAATGGCATGCAATCTGGGCGAGAATTTGGTTATGAAAATTGGCATCTCAATGAACCAAATGGCCCAAGTGAGATGGGTGTACGGTACTGGTACCATAATCTGAGACAATGGATTGATGTTGATCAAAATGGACTATTCAAATCCATCATCGAATACACCTACCCTGAATCGCACGCCATTAGCGGTGTGGCGTACACCGATACCAATACTAACAATCAACTCGACGCCGGTGATGTGCGTGCCGCCAATCAAACCATCACCTTGGCCGCCGACCTCGCCCAACCCATTGACATCGTCGGCGGTGGCAATCAAATGTGCGCCCGCCTCGACGACGGCCGTGTCACTTGCTGGGGGCGGCGGGGCGATAGCTGGCGTTGGGATCAGCAAAGTGCCGTGCCTATCGAGGTTGATGGTTGGCGTGATGTGCGTGCTATTTCTAACGGGCTCTTTACTAGCTGTGCCTTGCTTTCTAACGGCACTGTGTCTTGTCTTGGCAAAAATAGTAATGGCGCCGTGGGTGACGGTAGCACCACCGACCGCTGGACACCGGTGACGGTCAGTGGCTTGAGTAATGTCGTCGCCCTAAATAGTGGTGGTGGCTATCACCACTGTGCAGTGCTGGCCAACGGTACCGTCAAGTGCTGGGGTGACAACACCTATGGTCAGCTGGGCGATGGGAGCTATACAGGCCGAACAATACCAGCCACTGTCACAGGGTTGAGCGGCGTCACGCAAGTGAGTGTGGGTGAGCGGTTTAGTTGTGTATTGAAAAATGATGGTACGGTCTGGTGCTGGGGCAGTAATGACGTGGCACAGCTGGCCAGTACGCTGTTGAGTGAATCAACCAGTCCGGTGCAAATTGCTGGTCTGAGCGGTATCAAAGAGTTGAAAGTAGGCACACAGCACGCCTGTGTCATCCGTAGCGATAATTCAGTGGCGTGTTGGGGCTACCCGGCCGCCATCAATGGTGAACGGAGTACGTCGTTTATTACCATACCGACGAGTATCACGGGGGCGACGAGTGCCCAATCTTTGGCCGTCGGCAAAGAGCAGAGCTGTATCCTCAAGGCGGATGGCACCGTATGGTGCTGGGGGCATGTTTTCCGTGGTGAGGAGGGCTGGGTAGCTAGTGGCGTGACAACGATGCGGCGTACCAGTGCCACGCAGATGAGTGGCGTGAGTGGGGCGGTACAGTTGACGCTAGCCAATGATACGGCGTGTGTACGCTTGAGCAACAACGGCATGCAGTGTTGGGGCTCGGGTGAGTATGGGCAGCTAGGGAATGGCGAGTATCTGGCCCGCAGTATTGTCAGTGATGTGCGGGTGACATGGCAGACGAATCCATATGCGGCACGCGCTGCTGTGCTCTATGCAGGTCAAAATTATCGCTGTGCGATATTGACCGATCGGCGTGTGGCTTGTTGGGGTGCGCAAGGGTCGAACAACAAACTATCCAACGATCCAACTTGGACTGAAGCTGGAATCGTTGGCGGGATTACCGATGCTGTTGATTTGTACATGGGGCAACATTATGCCTGTGCGTTACAACGCACTGGTTCGATTTGGTGTTGGGGATATGTCGATGGGACCGGCACGGCGATGGCAAGTAAGAGTCAAATACCGTTGCGGGTAACTAGTGTGAGTGATGGTGTGGCGTTGGGGCGCGGTAATTCAGGGGTGATGTGTGTGATTCGGGCTGGTCAATCGGTGCAATGTTTTGTAGCGGATTATTGGAATAACACCTATAATATGCGCCCGACGAGTGGCGTGAGTAGTGGGGTCGGCCAGTTAGGCTTAGGGTACTCACATTCCTGTTTGGTCAGCCAAGCATTGGGGACGGTGGGATGTTGGGGGTATAACCACGTGTGGCAACTTGCCACCACGATAAGCAAAGGGGCCAGTACATCCATCCCACAACAGATTCCAGGATTAACGACTGTACAACAAATTGCCACAGGAGGATTTGCGACGTGTGTTGTCTTGAGTAGTGGGCAGGTGCAATGTTGGGGCTATGGCGTGGAGCTCAGTGGATCTGGCGCTGATGTGAGTGTCCCAACTAACATTCCACAAGCGACGAATATGACGCGTATCAGCGTGGCGAACCTGAGTTGTGGCGTCAAGGTTGATGGTACGGTGTGGTGCTGGGGTAGCCCTGTGTCCGGCGAAACGACTGCTGTGGCATCGTTGACCGCACGGCAATTGCTCGGTATCACTGATGCCATCGATGTGAGTGCCACGAGTGATTCGATTTGTATCTTGCGACGTGGCGGTGAAGTGCGTTGCATGGGGTCAAAAATTGTACTCGGTGATAGTACGCAACTGAATCGTGGGGTGTTGAGCCCTATCAGTGAGCCGTGGCAGGCCAACCCCAACCGTAGCTGCGATTGGGTGGATGCACAAGGGAAACGGCACTACTATGAATCATTGAGTGGTAGTTGGTCGTGGACACAAGCACGTGACATGGCGGCTACGCGCACCTGGCGTGGTAATAATGGCTACTTGGCAACGATTCTTTCACCCGAAGAAAATCGTTGTGTGCATCAGTTGTTTGTCAAATCAGTGACAAATGAAAATTGGCCAGGCACGAACGGGTGGTATGCATCGCGGCGTTGGCTGGGGGGGAGTGACGCCGACAGCGAAGGTACGTGGAAGTGGCTGACGGGACCCGAGCAGGGTGTGCAATTCCGCGAAAATGTGGCTGGCTATGGGTATACCCAGTCAGGCTACAGCCAGTTCCAAACTACCAGCGACGGATGTAAACCCGATTGTACGTATAACTCGACATGGGATTATCTGTCGATGTTGTATGTAAATGGTACACATACACAACGCAATCAGTGGAACGATGAATATGCCACCGATACCGAAGGTGCCCTCGTCGAATACACCACTAGTACCGGCGAAACCGCCCGCACCTACACCACCACCAGCGACAGCCAAGGCAATTATTCTTTTGCGGGGCTAGCACCTGGTGTCTACATGGTGCAGAGCACCATCAATGGTATCGCCAGTACCCAGCGGGTGGTGATTTGGCCTGACCAGCGCGACGAACGTGTTGATGTCGCCAGACGGTAATGATAACCTGTGCTGCCAACCAAAACTTGTCAAAAATACCAAGAAAAACCCCCACATCCCATGGTACGGTGAACGTGAGTACGTGTCGCGACGTTGGGATGTGGGTAAATGAAACAACTATCACTGATATCAATCATCATCATATTGGTGCAATCTATCGGCTGGGGCAGTGCGCCCGCGGCCACCAGTGCGCCGGCAGCCACGCCCGCAGTGAGTGCCCCGCACGTAATTGGGGGTGACCCCAGTAGCGATGTGACCTCGATTGGGGGCTATGCGGGGATCCGCGTCACCTACACCAAAAACGGAGTTACGGCGGCTGGGTTTTGTAATGGGGTGCTGGTTGATAGCGAATGGGTGTTGACCGCCGCATATTGTATGTATCCGGCAGGCGTCAACATCACGAGCCAACCTGCCAACGTGCGGGTAGAGTTGGGCTGCTTTCGGAATCTCAACAACGTGTGTAGTAGTGGCACGTTGATGTTGTATGGGCAACCCCGTCAACCTGCTATTGTGGCGCGCCAAATCGTGGTGCACGATCAGATGACGGTGGTCGATGGTATTCCGCAACCCGCGTATGGAGTAGCGTTGATTCGTCTGAGTACCCCGGCCCAGACAGGTGCAGGCGTGAACGTATGGACGGTGGCACAGAGCAGTGATAATCCCACCGCCGAATCGTCGCCGTACATTGTGTCGTATGGCAACAAAGGCCTGAAAGCGACAGCCACAGCGACGCGCACACAGACTGCAAGTCGTACACCACTTATTCCAAGCAGGACGCCCACCAATATCACGCGCACTACGACCCAGACCCGCACCAGTACGGCCACGGCATGGCCCGAAGGGATTGCCACGAGTGACGTGCTAAAGGCGAGTATTGCACTCATCAATGATGGTAGCTGTACCTTACCGGGGTTCAGTGGGGCCACATTGTGGTGTGCCAATGCAACTGCCCAAGGCAACGAGCTGTGCTACGGTGATACGGGTGCACCGTTGGTTAGTACAGTTGCCGGCCAGTTGGCAGTGTTTGGTATCAGTCTGCCCAAAGTGCAGTTTGGTGGTGCGCACAACTGTGTAATGGGAATGCAGTCTGCGATGGTGGATGTGACGGCACCGGCGATA
>CAISXI010000528.1 GCA_903889425.1 uncultured Roseiflexaceae bacterium
GATGGCTTGCCCGAGCGCGTTCACCACGCGACCGACCAAACCTTGCCCGACGGGCCCCGAAATAATGCGTCCGGTGGCGTTGACTTGATCACCTTCTTGAATCGAAAGGTAATCACCCAACACGATGGCACTCACGGTATCGCGTTCGAGGTTCAAGGCGATACCGAACACTGCTTCGCTTCGCCCTGCTTGCACAGGGAATTCGAGCAATTCGGCTGCCATGACTTGTTCGAGGCCGCTAATACGTGCCACACCGTCGCCTACCGAAATCACCGTACCGACGTTCATCATACGAGGTTGGGCGTCGGTACCTTCTTGAATGCTTTTCAGCAGACGCTGATAAATATCGTTTGCTGCTACGGCCATGTCTGGCACCTCAATCGTTGTGTCGCGACGAAAGCCGCCTGCGGCTCTCGTCTGCTGCCGTTTCATTTATGTGGTGGCAAAGGCTAACTGGTCAACATGCTCCGTTGCACCGCACTCAAGCGGGTACGTAAGCTGTTATCGAGGACTTGGTCACCCACCCGTACAATCAAACCACCAATCAGTGACTCGTCGACGGCGAATTGCACCTCGAGACCTTGGCCATATTTGCCACGGAGATCCGCGATCGTTGTTGCTTGCTCGGCATCACTCAACGCGACTGCGCTGGTAACGGTTGCTTCGAGCACTTGGGTGCCACGACTCGTGGCGCTTTCAAATGCTTTGACAACGGCCTCAATGCTATTGAGGCGCCCAGCAGCGGCCAATGTGGCGACAACGTTACGGACTTCACGTGGTGCATCGGCTCCCAATACCGCATTGACGCTATCAGCACTACTCGCACCACCACGAACTGCTTCAGCAGCAGCACGCAATGACTTGAGGGCAGCACCGTTCAATGCTTCTTGGAGCGCGCGTGCGATCATCTGTGCATCAGATGTAGTCACGGTATACCTCGCTTGCAGCTGGCACAATCACCAACCGCCACGCTCTGTACATTAGTTGTTGCGCCCTAATCGGCTCAACGACTCGTCGATTAATTGCTTGTGATTGCCCTTGAGCTCAGCGCCCAACACCTTGGCAGCCGTTTCGGTCACCAATGTGGCAGCCTGGTTTTTGAATTCGCCAGCCATACGATCCAGCTCGGTTTCGGCATTGGCACGCGCCTCTGCTTTGATCCGCTCTGCTTCGTGGCGCGCTTGATTCACGATTTCTGCTTCTTGGACACGGGCACGATCTTGTGCCTGTGCCATCACTGCAGCGGCTTCTTGACGAGCCTTAGCCTGTTCGGCTTCGTTTTCTTTGCGCTGTGAAGCCATTTGCTCGCGCACTTTGTCGGCTTCACGGAGGCTCTCTTCGACGCGCTTGGTGCGCTCCTGCAAGAGATTCAAAATAGGGGTAAAGAGGAACTTTGACAACATCCATACCAAGAAGATGACGTTGAAGATCTGCGCCACCAACAGGCTGTAATTAATGCCTAGTTTTTCCAAAGCAGTGCTCCTTGTGGGTATACGGGGGTCACCCCCACACAACCAAAACTAGATAATTTTGAAGCCGATGAGCAGACCGAACACCATCGAAAGAATGAACGGCACTTCGGCCAATGCGAAGCCCAAGAACATGTACGTGCGGAGCATACCTTCGGCTTCGGGGTTACGACCCATGGCCTGCAATGCACCACTAAACACCACACCGATACCAGCTCCGGGTCCAATTGCGCCTAAACCGATGGCCAATGCCATAGCAACAAAACGAAGTCCTTCATCAGTCATTTCATTCCTCCAAAATAATTACATAACTAGTACGAAATTAATGAGCAGCTGCTTCGTGCTCATCATGACCGCCACCATGTGCCTGTGTGGCCATGGACATGAACACCAACGTCAACACCGAGAAAATGACCGCTTGCATCAATGCGACAAATACTTCGAATGCATAGAAAGGCAGCGGCAGCATGTATGGGAACAAATATCCCATAACGATGAGCACCACTTCACCAGCGAAGATGTTGCCGAATAGACGGAAGGCAAACGATACGATACGAATGAATTCGGACAATAGCTCGATAAAGCCAATGACCGTAAACATCGGACCTTCACGGAAGTTGAAGAACCGCACGAGATACTCGAGCCCCAGCGCTTTGAGACCAAAATACTCGATGAGAATGACCGCCATCAACCCCAATGCCAACGTCATGTTCAAGTCAGCTGTTGGTGCCCGAAAAAACGGTACCAATTCCTCATGCTCATGATGATCGCATTGTTGTGGCAATGCATCGAAACTTGTCGGCTTGATTTTCGCTGCATCCTCTTCCATCTTGGCAAGACGGACGGGATCAGTGACAACCTGACAAGACCCGATACTGCCGACCCCAGGAACCAACCCCACAAAGTTTGATAGCAAAATCAGCAAAAATGCTGTCCCGACAAATGGGAAGAACTTCGCCACATTCTTCTTGTCGACACCCAAGGCAAAATCATGGAGTGAACTCACTACCAGCTCGATGAAGTTTTGGAAGCCACGGGGTACCATTTGGTTCCGTACTCCAAACACCACCAACAACACTAACAACACATCGACCACGACAGTTGTTAGTAGGGAGTTTGTAATCGGAAACACTGTTTCTTTACTGCAATGACCTGCGTCATCAATCACGCCCCCAATACATGCCAGCGCTTCTGCTTTCACAGATACCGGCGGGAATGTGGGGAATTTCAAGTTGAACGCAAAAAACAGTACAGCGCCGACTACGAGGGCCGCCAATGCGGCTGTGCGAATTCTCATGAACACGCCCCTCTGACTTAATGAACGCTTTCACAAAGTACTATACCGGCACCCTAAATCGTGGTTAAGCGCTTGCACGGTTTGGGGATACAGATATATTCACTATTAATAGTACCACAACTCTAATTCAAGGGGCAACTTGATTTGTCTGTTTCTCTGAATTACACGTAATTGTAATGAAGTATGAAGTGTGAAGGAGAAAGTATGAAGTGAAGTGTGAAGTGTACGCTCCCAACAATAAAGAGCCACTACACAGAGCGGCGCTTTGGGATAAACGGACAATCCACACAGTTACTCGCCAGTCGATTCTTGTTGATAACCGGGAATCATCACCACAAACGTCGAACCCACCCCGATTTTGCTGGACATCATCACAAATCCCCCTAAGCGGCGCACCATATCATAAATCAGTGCAAGCCCCACCCCAACCCCACCATGACTGCGGGTCAATGAATCATCGACTTGCACAAATGAGGTAAATACATTCCATTGCTCACGCATATTGATACCCACGCCTTGATCACTCACCGTTATCGTCAACCACTGTTGACTATCACTCGCAAGCGACACTGGGGCAAACGCGGGATATTGATGTTGCATACTTATGTCGATAATGTCACGTTGGGCGTAAGTGGCAGCATTACTCAACAATTGCACGATAATCACGCGCAACCATTGCACATCACTAATAAACGGATGCGTAGCGACATCATCACTAAATAACCGAATTTTTATGGAAGGAAATCGTTCATTTATTTGTGCAATCACTTGATGTACAACGACGGATATATCAATTGTCGTTAATTGCAGATCATTGTCGAGCGATGTTTTTTGTAATTGCGACATATGATCAATCACTTCGCGCATTCGTAATGCATTCGAACGGATTTCTTCAATGTACGTTTGGTTATCGCCTTGAATTGTACGCATCAACATATCAGAATACCCGAGGACCATCGTCAACGGTGTACGCAATTCATGTGACGCAATCGCAATAAATTCGTCTTTCATGACTTCAATTTGGCGCTGACGTCGATAAAGGTTCGACATTTCGCCGTACATTTCGGCATTACGCAAGGCAGCCACGCTCTGACCCGATAACAACGTCATCAATTCAGTCACCGTAGGAATGTTGGGATTGGTGTCATAGGTGCCAATCATTAGTACCCCTTGCAAACCACCCCACGACATCGGAATCGCCATGGCCGTATGAATGACATGCTGCGCATGGGTAAACATTTCACCATGGCTAGTCAGCAACACCCGCCCCGACAAGGCCCGATGCGCAAACTCCATGCCACGCACACTTAATTGCCATTGATCATCAAAAAACGTCACCGATGTCAATGGCGTTTGTTCTTCACCAATCAACAACACCGCCGCCGGCCACGTGCTCCAGCGCACCGCCAAATCAAGCACATATTGCACCAACAAATTGTAGTCAAGGGTCGAATTCAGGATTTCACTATCAATGCGTAATGCCTCAAGAGCCCGCAAGCGCACATTGTCATGAATCAAAAGACGCCGATTCAAGGCATGCGACACCGCCAACATCAATTGCGATAAATCAAATGGTTTGGACAAAAAATCCGAGATGCCGTTTTGCATGGCCTTATGCAAATATTCATACGACGCAAATGCCGTCATCATCACCACCGCCGCCGTCGGGTCACGTTTTAACGCCATGAGTGCCAAATCAAGCCCACTAACACCTGGCATCTTGAGATCAGTCAGCAACAAATCGTAATTGCCTTGGACAATCAAATCAGGCGCTAATGATGCGTTGGTCACGGTAGTCACTTCGTACCCCCGCGATTGCAACGCCCGGGCACAGATATGACACATATCTGGTTCATCATCAACCACCAAGATATGTGATTTCTTTGTCGTTATATCTATCGTCATACCATTTACTCCTTTGCTGCTGATAGCAATCCGCCATTTGCCAACGCATAAACGTCACGCGCCGTCGGCAGGCAATCAGCCACAATCCGCGGTAATAATGCATCAACCACATTACGCGCATGCCCACGCACACACCCAGGCGCACCAATTACCGGTGTACCAGCGAGTTGCCCAAGTAACAATAAATTCCCTGGCTCAACCGGAGCACCATAGCAGGTTATTGTACCGCCAGCCCGCAACAAGCCTTGGGGCATCACATCGTCACGATCCATGATTGATGTTTCGGCCACAGTAATCACGATATCCGCACACGCCGTCGCCTGGAGCAATGCCTGTGCGACGGCCTGACTATCCGCTTCACATTGAATCGTTGCCACTACCGTCGCAGCTACCGGCACGAACCGGGCCTGCAACGGTGGAATATGGGTGCGCTGTAACCGCGCACAAATCACCGCACTGCCAATCATGATGATTGCGACCCGTCGGCGCACAAAGGGGCGCACGGCAATCGCAGGCGCAGGAGTCACCGCAAAGGACTGGCGTGGCAACGCAAACGGCAAAATTTTGATGGTGGCGATGCGTTGCCCGGCAGTCACCGCGCTCCACCCTGCCACCGTGGCAATTGTCACACCATCGATGGCATGCCAGTCCGTTAATTGGGATTCTCGCACCAGCACCATGCCCGCATAATCAGCCACCACGTCGACGCGACCATGATGTGGCGGCAAAATACGCACCCCACTATCACTACAACGCACCGCCACTAATGTCGCAGCGGTATGTTCATCGATATCGTCAGCATCTAATTCAACCACATGTACCAGTTCAATGGCATGGAGCTGTAACTGCGCCACATCAGCGGCCGTAATCACGCGCCCTTTGCTGACGAGGCGGCGCCCCGTCGCATCACTGATATTGTGGCGCGCAATACATTTTTCACTTTGGGCTGTCGGGCGGAGTTGCAGACGCATGTCATCCTACCGTGTCTTTGTGGTGTAATTCACACTATGCGCGTATCAGCGCGCAGGGCGGCATAATCGGCGTCGGTATCGATATCACGCAACAATTCCGGTGCAGCAATTGGCCAAAACTGTGGCACCACCTTACCGGCCCCAAACAACACGCGCCCACCTTGATCACCCGTCAACGTCGTCAACAATGGCACCGTGGTAGCAGACCAGATGACTGGATTGGTTGCTTGCCCTGCGACTTGCGGGATTAGCACTGCCGGTCGTGTGGCATGCCAGGCTTCAATACACGCATTGATGTGGTCGACAGTCAACAATGGTTGATCACACAGGAGCACCATCAAGGCATCGTATGACGTTGTCAAAAACCACTGGGCGCCACAGGCGACTGAGCTGGCTTGCCCACTTTCATAGGCGCTGTTTTCGATACACGGCGCCGCGAGGTCGGCCACACTGGCGCGCACCGCATCGGCCTGATGCCCCACCACCACTGCGACAGCGGAGAGCATTGATTGCTGCGCCGTTAGCAGACTATGGCGCACCAGCGGCACCCCGCCCCAATCAAGCAATTGTTTGGGGCGACCGAGGCGACGCGACAAACCAGCGGCGAGGATGATGGCAGCGACCGTCATAGGGACTTGCCATTGCGCACAGCGACGATTTGGGCCATGATACTCAAACCGATTTCTTCGGGGGTACGGCCACCAATCGGCAAGCCGATGGGCGCATGCAAGCGGGCAATCTGGTCATCACTAAGCCCTGCTTCCCGCAGGCGAATCACCCGCGCCGCCTGCGTTTTGCTACTGCCCAACGCCCCCACATAGCGGGCCGCACTCGGCAATGCCACCAGCAAGGCCGGATCGTCGAGTTTGGGGTCGTGTGTCAGCACTACCACTGCGGTGTTGCTATGCAAGCGCCCCTGCAAGGCTTCGTCTGGCCAGGCATGGACTAATTCGTCGGCATGCCCAAAGCGTTCGTTGGTGGCAAAGGCACCCCGGGCATCGACCACAATCGTGCGAAAGCCCAACGGTTTGGCAAAGGTCGTCAAGGCCACCGCAATATGTACCGCCCCCACCATGATGATGGTCGCAGGAGGGGGGTAGGTTTCGATGAAAATCTGGCGCGCGCCGTAGGTCTGGATGCCTTGATCGCCACGGAGCAACATCGCCAAAGCATCTTGTTGCACTAGCCCAACCAACGCAGTGTCAGTGAGCATACTCACCGCTGCGTGGTCGGGCTGGATGAGAACCTGCGCCCCAATATCATCCCCCGCGACGACGGTTGCCAAAGCCACCGGCTGTTCGCGGGTAATCAAGTCACGCAGGCGCGTGTAGATAGTTTTTTGCATAAAATGACAACCTACTCGCTGATACCTAACGGCTCAATAAAAACATCAATGGTGCCACCACACGCCAATCCCACTTCCCAAGCCGACTCATCGGGCACACCAAAGTGCATCAAGGTGGCTTGACCAGTACGAATCGCCTGTTGGCAAGCGGTAAACACCGCACCTTCGATACAACCACCACTCACTGACCCTGCCATATTGCCGGCATCAGATACGACCATTTTGGCACCTACACCACGGGGAGACGACCCCAACGTGCGCACTACGGTGGCAATCGCCACTCGCTCGCCCCGTTGTTGCCAGGTATCAATTGCATCTACTACGTCACGCATTGGGTACTCACTTTTGCTAGGCTACATTGCCCAAAAACACCATTGCGTCGGCGATGGTTGGTTGGGCCGCCGTGCCACCCGAAGCGCGGGTCGACAACGAACCACACACCACACCCAACCGGGTTGATTTGGCCAGCGACCAGCCCGCCAGCAACCCGTAGACCATCCCTGCATTAAACGAATCCCCCGCGCCGACTGCATCGACAACCACCGTCGGCAATGAATCAGCGTGGGCTACTTCCGCCCCACGTTGGGCATACGCACCATCGGCACCACATTTGATGGCCACGGTTTGGACTTGGGCAGCCAATGTTGCCAAGGCCTGCGCCACACTATCACAGCGACTAATGGCACACGCTTCGGCGTCGTTGGGTAAAAACAAATTAGTATGCAGAAACAAATCGTGTAACCCGGCCCATTCACCACTCGGATCCCAGTTGGTGTCTACCGAGGTAGTGCCGCCATGGGCTTGGATTTGGGCAAACAAATCGGGCAAACCGGGGCGCAAGGCATGTTGCAGGTAGTAGCTACCGATGTGCATGTGGCGGCTATTGGCGATTAATTCAGCCGGCACCATGTCAGCGCGCAACAGGGGGATGCCCCCTTCGTAGGTCAACATGCCACGATCATCAGATTTTTGCAACACCAGCGTCAAACCACTTTTGATGGCAGGATCAATAATCACATGGCTGGTATCAATGCCTGCAGCATTGAGCTCTGCCAGACAAAAGCGACCAATGGTGTCGTCACCACAGACGCCTACATAAGCAACCTTGAGACCGAGGCGCGCCACGCCACAGGCAAATATAGCAGCTGAGCCGCCCAGCACCAAGGCCATGTCATCGACGATTTTTTCGTGTTGTTGCCATTCTGGCTCGACATCACCCGACAAAATCAAATCGGCGTTTATTTCACCGAGCACAACAACATCGTACTGCACCATGGAATACTCCCTAATCATGTCATCAGATATGCTGTCATTATAGAGCATTAAAAGTAGAAAGTATGAAGTATGAAGGAGGAAGTAGGGGCTATTACGCTACGGCGCACAGTTGGGGTGCCTCCGTGCCCTCTGTGTGCCCTGTGCGAGCCAAATGGAGTGTGACAGACGCAACAGGCTGCGGCTCTACTTGACTTCTTTTTGAAAAGAGGTATAACTAAAATGGGTGTTACCGACTGAAGGATACCGTAACGATACGCGCAATGCGATGCGGGGCGTCGCCACCAGACCAATTAATAGGAGCCAACATGTCAGACCAACAAGAGAAGTGTCCATACCACGGTGCCACCACCACGCCCACAACGGGTACCCAAAACAAAGATTGGTGGCCAAATGCCCTCAACCTTGACATTCTGCGCCAACACGACACCCGCTCCAATCCCCTCGGTGATTTCAATTACCAGCAGGCCGTCAAAACACTCGACCTCGCCGCAGTCAAAGCCGATATCCGAACAATGATGCGCGATAGCCAAGAGTGGTGGCCTGCTGATTACGGGCACTACGGACCGTTGTTCATCCGCATGACTTGGCACGCCGCCGGCACCTATCGTGTCGGTGACGGTCGTGGTGGTGCCAGCACCGGTAGCCAACGCTTTGCCCCCCTCAATAGCTGGCCCGACAACGGCAACCTCGACAAAGCCCGCCGCTTGCTGTGGCCCATCAAACAAAAATACGGCAACAAACTATCATGGGCCGACTTGCTGGTGCTCACCGGCAACGTGGCCATCGAAGACATGGGCGGCCCCAACCATGGCACCGCACTCGGACGGGTCGACATTTGGCACCCCGAAAAGGACATCTACTGGGGTTCCGAAGACACCTGGCTGGGCGACAAACGCTATGGTAGCTCACGCCAAGATCTGGAAAACCCCCTGGCTGCCGTGCAAATGGGCTTGATTTATGTCAACCCCGAGGGTCCCAACGGCACCCCCGATCCCTTGTTGTCGGCCCAAGACGTCCGTGAGACGTTCAAGCGCATGGCGATGAACGACGAAGAAACCTTCGCCCTCGTGGCCGGTGGCCACACCTTTGGCAAAGCCCACGGCAATGGTCCCGCCTCGAGCGTCGGTGCCGAGCCCGAAGGTGCCCCCGTCGAAGCCCAAGGGCTCGGCTGGGCCAGCACCCACAAGAGCGGCAAAGGCGTCGATGCTATCACCAGCGGCATCGAAGGTCCGTGGACGGCCAATCCCACCCAATGGGACATGGGCTACCTCGACTTGCTCTTCAAATACGAATGGCAACTGACCAAAAGCCCCGCCGGTGCCCACATCTGGTACCCCGTCAATTGTGCCCCCGAAGACATGGCACCCCAAGTCGATGGTAGCGGCCAAAAAGTTCTGCCAATGATGACCACCGCCGATATGGCCCTCAAAATGGACCCCAGTTATCGCGCCATCGGCGAACGCTTTGTGAAAGATCCAGCTGCGTTTGGCGAAGCATTTGCTCGGGCATGGTTCAAATTGTTGCATCGCGACATGGGTCCCAAAAGCAACTACGTGGCCGGTGACTACAAAGACAACACCTACACCTGGCAAGACCCCATTCCCGCCGCTAGCACCCCCAACGCCGACCAGATTAGCAAGGCCAAAGCGGCCCTCAAGGCCAGCGGATTGGCCATCAGCACCATGGTTGAAGTGGCCTGGGCCAGCGCTGCCACCTTCCGTGGCTCTGACAATCGCGGTGGTGCCAACGGTGCCCGGATTCGCCTCGCCCCACAACGCAACTGGGCGGTCAATAACCCCGCCTTGCTCGACCAGGTGTTGCCCATCTACGAAAAAATCGCCGCCGCCACGGGTCTCTCCGTCGCTGACGTGATTGTACTGGCCGGTAATGTCGCTATCGAAAGCGCCAGTGCCGCCACCGTCCCATTTGCCGGTGGCCGGGGTGATGCCAACCAAGCCGATACCGATGCCACCAGCTTTGGCTACCTCGAGCTCCGCACCGACGGGTTCCGCAATTATGCCGAAAAAGAATTTGCGGTCAGCCCCGAAGAAATGCTGCTCGACAAAGCCCAACTCCTCGGCCTCACCCCCGTCGAAATGACGGTGTTGGTGGGTGGCTTGCGCGCACTCGGCGTCAGCCGTACCGGCGAAGGCATCTGGAACACCAGCGCCACCCTCGACAACAGCTGGTTCAAGACGTTGTTGAGCATGGAAGTCAAGTGGGAAAAGAGTGGCTCCAACAGTTATGTCGCCAAGCACCGCATCAGCGGCGCCCAGGTACGGACTGCCACCCGCATCGACCTGGTCTTTGGTTCCAACTCCGAGTTGCGCGCCATCGCCGAAGTCTATGCCCAAGACGACAACAACGCCAAGTTCGTGCGCGACTTCATTGCCGCCTGGAACAAAGTCATGAATGCCGATCGCTTCGATTTGCGCTAACCACACGGCCCCACACTCCTCGATGCGTTGTAACGGCGCATCGAGGAGTTTTTTGTCGCCCACACCATGTATTACTCCTGAGTAGAGTTTGCTATAATACGGGCACACACTTACCCATGACATGGGTGCCCATACGCCCCAAGACGCCAACTGTTTGATAGGGAGGTTTGGTATGACCGAAGATACGCGCCCTAGCAATGCTGCTACGGATATCTATTATCCGTCGGCCGAAGTCGTTGCTCAAGCCAACATCACCGCCTACATGCACAAAAAAGGCTTTAGTAGCTGGGATGATTTGCACCGCTGGAGCCTCGATCACTCCGAAGAGTTTTGGGGCGAAATGGCGCAACGCCTCGATTGGTACAAACCCTACGTATCGGTTTTTGATGACAGCAACAAACCATTTTTCAAATGGTTCACTGGCGGCCAAACCAACATCGTCCACAACGCCATTGATCGCCATATGCACACCTGGCGCCGCAACAAACTCGCCTATATCTGGGAAGGCGAAGACGGCACGGTACGCAATTTTTCATATGCCGACGTCAACCGCGAAGTCAGCCGCCTCGCCAATGTGCTCAAGGCCATGGGTGTCAAAAAAGGCGACATCGTATCGATTTATCTGCCCCGTGTGCCCGAATTGCCCTTTGCCATGCTGGCCTGTGCCAAAATCGGCGCCGCCCACTCGGTGATTTACGGTGGTTTCTCACACGAGGCCTTGCGTGACCGCATCGCTGACGCCCATTCTAAAGTGTTGATTACCGCTGACGGCGGCTATATGCGCAACAAGGTCATCGAGCTCAAAAAAATCGCCGACGATGCCATGGCCTCATCACCCACCATCCAAACTGCCATCGTACTCAAACGCACTGGTCACCCCGTCGATATGCACGTGGGTCGCGACTATTGGTGGCACGATTTGATGGCCTTGCCGATTGCCAGCGAAGTCTGTGCCACCGAGCCCGTCGATGCCGAAGATCCGTTGTTCATCCTGTATACTTCGGGTTCCACCGGCAAACCCAAAGGGGTACTCCATACCCATGGCGGCTATTCGGTGGGAATTTCATCGTCGTTCCACTTTACCCTCGATGTCAAAGACGACGACATTTACTGGTGCGCCGCTGACCCCGGCTGGATTACCGGCCACTCATACATCGTCTACGCCCCACTCATCGAAGGCGCCACCTCGTTTATCTACGAAGGTGCCCCCAATTACCCTTACCCCAATCGCTGGTGGCAGATGATTG
Source organism: uncultured Roseiflexaceae bacterium (assembly GCA_903889425.1). GTDB lineage: Bacteria > Chloroflexota > Chloroflexia > Chloroflexales > Roseiflexaceae > UBA965. Next base: position 11,948 of record CAISXI010000528.1, read on the forward strand.
AGCGCTACAAAATCAGTATTTTGTATACCGCCCCCACCGCCATCCGCGGCTTGATGCGCTTTGGCGATGCCTGGCCCAAACGCCACGACTTGTCGAGCCTGCGTCTACTCGGGTCAGTGGGTGAACCGATCAACCCCGAAGCCTGGCGCTGGTACTACGATGTCATCGGTGGCAATCGCTGTCCCATCATGGATACCTGGTGGCAAACCGAAACTGGGGGCTTCATGATTACCCCCAACCCCACCACTCCCCTTAAACCGGGCTCGGGCACCAAGCCATTTCTCGGCATCGAAATGGACGTGGTCGACGAGCAGGGCAACAGCAAACCTGATAACGAAGATGGCTTGCTCGTCGCCAAGCGCCCGTGGCCAGCGATTATGCGTACCATTTTGCACGACCCCGACCGCTACGCCAACCAATACTGGAACAGCGAACCGGCCGGCATGTATAGCGCCGGTGACTCGGCTCGCCGTGACAAAGATGGCTACTTCTGGATTATCGGGCGTATCGACGACGTCATCAAAGTCTCGGGCTATCGCCTTGGTACCGCCGAAATCGAAAGCGCGCTGGTGTCACATCCTGCCGTCGCCGAAGCCGCTGCCATCGGCTTGCCCCACGAAATCAAAGGCACCGGTATTCACTGCTTCGTGATTTTGCGCAACGGCTATGACGCCAGCGAGAAATTGGGCGAAGAGTTGCGTACCCACGTCGCCAAAGAGCTCGGTCCTATCACCAAACCCGAAGCTGTTACCTTTGTGCCACAATTGCCCAAAACCCGCTCGGGCAAAATCATGCGCCGCGTGCTCAAAGCGCAGGCCCTTGGCCAGGATTTGGGCGACATCTCGACCCTCGAAGGCTAAAATTTCGTTCCGCGCTGTGGGTTGAGCAATCTATCCACGGCGCAACACCTCCCACACAAGGAGAATCAGCGCATGCCACGAATCGGTGCCATTATCATTGGCCAATCGCCTCGCTCTGATTTGGTCAAACCCCTGCAAAAAGCCAATTCGCTTTTTCAATACATCGAATCAGGCGCGCTCGATTTTGTGCAACCCCAAGACATCCCCCACGACACCACTGCCGAATATCTACTCACCACTCGCTTGCGCGATGGCTCGTTGGTGGAAGTATCTGAGGCATTTTTGGCACCACTTTTGCAAAAAGCCATTGCAGAAGTCGAGAAGCAAGATGTAAATATGAGTGTGTTGTTGTGCGCCGGACCGTTTGATATGCTCAAAAGCACCAAACCGCTCTACCGCCCCACCGCCATGGTCACCACCATTCTCGAAATCCGGGGCTATCAGCGCATCGCCGTACTCAGTCCCAATCAGACCCAAGCCATTCCCATCCATCGCAAATGGCTCCAGCGTGGCTTCCAACCCACCGTCCTTGTCGATCCCCAACTCCCCCCCGTAGAACTTGCCGCCTGGATTCGCGAACAACTCATCTACCAACACAACGATTGTTTGATCCTCGATTATGTGGGGCATCCGCTCGACAAAGTCCAAACGCTCGAACAATTACTCCCGTTGCCCGTAATAGATTTGGGCAAAGTCATTACCGACATGTTACGCCATCAAATGTAGTTATTAGGATGTAGCCATGCCACGTCATCCGTTTTTACACGGGACCTATACCATTGCCCCCACGCCATTCCTTCCTAGCGGTGAACTCGACCGAGCCAGCTTGCCCACCATGGTCGATATGCTAGTCGGCCTCGGCGTCCAAGGCATCACCATGCTGGGCGTGATGGGTGAAGTCGACAAATTAGGTGATGCCGAACGCGATGTCATCATCGATGACGTCATCACTGCCGCCGCCGGCCGCGTCAAAATCTGTATCGGCACCAGTCATGTGGCCACCGACCGTTGTGTGGCGTTGAGCAAGCGCGCCGCCGAGCTGGGTGCCGATGCCTTGATGGTCGCACCACCACGCCTCGCCAAACCCAACGACGCCGCCTTGCGCAGCCACTACCAGCGCGTCGCCGCCGCCGTCACCATCCCCGTGGTGGTCCAAGATCACCCCATTAGTAGTGGCGTCTTGATGAGCGTCGATTTTTTGGCCAATCTGGCCCGCGACGTGCCCGGCTGTAATTACCTCAAGCTCGAAGAAGAACCAACCCCAGCCAAAACCACCCGCATGCGCGCCGCCGCCCCCGACATGGTGATTTTTGGGGGTATGGGCGCCAATATGCTCCTCGAAGAACTGCGCCATGGCGCCGATGGCTGCATGACGGGCTTTGGTTTCAGCGAAATCTTGGTATCGATTTGTACCCAATGGGCAGCTGGTGATTACGACGGTGCCACCCAGACCTTTTATCAGGCCTGTCCACTCATTCGTTATGAAAACCAACCAGGCATTAATTTGGCAATCCGGAAATATATCTACATGCAACGGGGAGCCATTGCCCACGCCCACGTGCGTGCGCCATCGAGTCCGTTGCCTGCAGACGTGATTGCCGATTTGCACGATATTGTGACGCGTTTAGGCCTCATTCAACACTTCAAAGGAGCTCACGTATGAATCTCGGATTGACCGGCAAACGTGCCGTTGTGTTTGCTGCCAGTCGTGGCCTCGGCTATGCCTGTGCACTCGGATTGGCCCAAGAAGGGGTCAAATTGGTCATCGCTAGCCGTGATCAAGCCCGCATCGACGAAGCCGCCGCCAAAATTCGCGCCGAAACCGGTGCCGATGTCATTGGAGTGGCCGCCGATGTCAACACCGAAGCCGACATCCAAAAAGTCATCGCCACCTGTGTCGAACAATACGGCGGCCTCGAAATCGCCCTGCACAACGCCGGCGGCCCCCCTCCTGGTGGCTTCGAAGCCATCAACGATGCCCAATGGTTGGCGGCCTTCAATCAAAACCTGATGAGCTTTGTGTGGGTCAGTCGGGCTGCGTTGCCCCACATGAAACAATCCAACTACGGACGCTTGCTCACCATCGCCTCGTCATCGATTCGCCAACCTATCCCCAACTTGATTTTGTCGAATGTGATGCGGGCTGGCGTCAATGCCATGGCCAAATCACTGGCCCGTGAAGTGGCCCAGCACAACGTGCTCGTCCACGTGGTAGGACCCGGTCGCATCGGTACCGAGCGCATCGAAGAACTCGACCGCGCCCAAGCCACCCGCTCCAACACTAGCCTCGACCAAGTGCGCCAAGCCTCGATGAGTCAAATCCCGATTGGTCGCTTGGGTGAACCCGCCGAATTCGCCAATTTCATCGTCTTTTTGGCGTCAGAAGCCGCTTCATACATGAGCGGTACTGCCACCCTAATCGACGGCGCCGCCTCCAACGCCCTCCCGTAACCCACCTGTCACTCCCGTAGCACACTGCGTTTTTGTGCGGTGATGCTACGGGAATTATTGTCTATAATGCGAGAAAATAATTATGCTAGACCTCATCATCCGCAATGCCACCGTTGTCAATGCCGATGGCCGTCACCAACTCGATGTGGCCGTCCGTGATGGCAAAATCGTGGCGTTGGGGCAAAGCGCCGACTTTGCGCCCGCCCATACCACTGTCGATGCGGCCGGGCTCTATTTATTGCCCGGCGCCATCGACAGCCACGTGCATGTACGCGACCCAGGCCGCCTCGAACGCGAAGACTTCGCCACTGCCACCCGCGCCGCGGCAGTATCTGGCATCACCATGATTTGCGAAATGCCCATCGCCAGCCCGTCAGTCCACAATGCCCAAACCTTAGTAGACCGGATTGGCGCCGTCCAGTCCAAAGCCTACGTTGACTTTGCGTTGTATGGTGGGGCTGCCGCCGACAATATCGCCGAATTGCCGGCCTTGGCCAATGCGGGGATTATTTCGTTCAAAACCTTCCGCACTGCCGTCCCTGCCGGGCGCGAAAAAGAATTCATCGGGCTCTGTTGCCCCGACCCCGGCGAGTTTTATCGGGTGCTCCAAGTCACCGCCAAAACTGGTCGACCGGCGGCGATTCACGCCGAAGACGAATATATTTTGGCCGTCCTCGCCACCCACCTCAAAGCAGCCGGCGACAACGGTCCCACTAGTCACGGTCGCGCTCGTCCCCCCGTGGTCGAAGAAGCCTGTGTGGCCCAATCAATCGCCCTGGCCCGCGCTGCCAACGCCTGGTTGCATGTGGTACACGTGTCGAGCCCCTACTCTGTCGATTTGATTACCCAAGCGCGGGCGGCAGGCATCAAAGTCACCTGCGAAACCTGCCCGCCCTACTTGTTTTTGACTGACGCTGATTTGGCGACCTACGGCCCCTATGCCAAAACCAACCCGCCCGTCCGTGATGAATTCATCGTTGAAGCAATGTGGGAACGGGTGGCCCGTGGTGAAATCGATATCATTGGCACCGATCATTCGCCCTTTTTGGCTAGCGAAAAAGAACCGGGCTGGGATAACATGTGGGCGGCCCCTCCAGGCGCCCCCGGCATCGAAATCCTCGTGCCGCTGATGCTCACAGCAGTAGCCTATGGTCGAATTACGCTCGAGCGCATGGTGGCACTACTCAGCACGAATAGTGCGACGATATTTGGCATGGCCGGCCGCAAAGGGGTCATCGCCGTGGGCGCCGACGCCGACTTGATGCTGGTAGACCTCGCCGCCGAAGGGCGCATCGATACAAACACGTGGGAAAGTAAATCACGCGTCACCGCACGGCTCTGGCATGGTCGCCAAACCCGCGGTGCCGTCGTTAGTACCTTTGTGCGTGGCCAACAGGTCAGTCACAATGGCCAAGTCATCGGGCAACCCGGTTGGGGCCGGTTTGTCGCCCCTACGCCCCTCAATCAAGAAAGACCATTCCTATGACACTTGCACGCAACGCGCTCAAAGCCAAAATCGCCACTGGCGCAATGGTGACGGGCACCCTCGCCATGGATATGCGCGCGCCAGCCTATGTGCATCTGTTGGCAGATGCCGGCTTTGATAGTATCTTTTTTGACCTCGAACATGGTGTTTATGACCTGCCGATGGTGGCCGATTTAATCGGCACCACCCGGTTGTGTGGCATCACCCCCATCGTGCGCGTCCCTGATTTGCGCTACGGCGACATCGCCCGCTTGCTTGATGCTGGCGCCCAAGGAGTGATGATTCCCCGCATTGACACCGCCGACCAAGTCGAAGAAGCCATCCGTCACATCAAATACCCTCCTCGCGGCGATCGCGGGGCGGCATCGGTACGCGGCGCCACCGACTATCACGAAGTGCCCCCCCGTGAACTCATCAGCCACATGAACAACGAAACCCTGGTCATCATCCAAATCGAACGTGCCCAAGCCATCACCAACCTCGATGCCATCGCCAGTGTGCCCGGTGTCGATGTGCTGTTGGTCGGTCCCTACGATTTGGCCATTGCCTTGGATGCCCCTAGCACCACTGACCCGATTGTCATAGCGGCGATGGATCAAGTAGTGGCAGCTGGTCAACGCCATGGGGTGACCACAGGCACCCACGCTAGCGACCCTGCCATCCTCAAAGGCTGGCATGCCAAAGGGATGAATATGATGCTGTGCGGCAGCGATTTACGCTTTTTGCAGAATGGTGCGAAAGCCATGTTGGCAGGGTTGCGCTAACCACTCTGGTCTATATCACTTTCTCATCAAAAAGCCCCTCCTCCAGAAGTACTGGAGGAGGGGCTTCCACATGTGCGCGCTACGGCGTGCGGGTCGGTGACTTTGTGCGGGTCGGTGACTTGGTGCGGGTCGGTGACTTGGTACGCGATGGTGTCTTGGTACGCGTCGCCGTCTTGGTGTTCGTATAGGTCGGTGTAAACGTGGCACTACGGGTCATTGACGGAGTTTTTGATACCGTCGCCGTCAGTGTCTCGGAGGGTGTCGGCGTCAATGATGCCGTCAGCGTGATAATTGGCGTCGCCGTATGTGTCGGTGAGGTATAGATGTTGTGCACATTGCGAATGCCTGCCACAAATAAACCGCCACCACGTAACCCAATAATCGAGTTTTGATTCGCTGAATCGACCGCTACCACCGCAACACCCTTGGTGGGTGGGAACTTCAGGTACGAGTTATTTCCCCATGTAACCAGTGTGCCATCTGCTTTGATTGCCAACGAACATTCGCGTCCTGCGGCAATCGCCACCACATCCACGGCTTCACGGGGAATCTTTAATTGCCCCTTCGCATTACTGCCCCACCCAATCACTCTTCCCGTATTGAGCAATGCGAGCGTGTGGTCTTGGCCTGCGCTCACATGGATGACGTCGGTCAAGCCGTCAGGGACGTTCGTTTGACCCTTTGTATTGTCGCCCCATGCCACCACCGAACCATCACGCACCAAGGCCACCGCATGACGATCACCGCCATCAACCTCAATCACATTACTTAACCCGGCGGGTACGCTAGTCTGACCAAATTCATTGCGACCCCATGCCGCAACCGTATCATCGCTCCGGATGGCAAATGCAAAGCGCGCACCGGCGGCAATGGCTTTTACGCCGGTTTGGGCATCACCGGGAATATCGCCTTCGGTATAGAGGTTTTCACCCCATGCATACACATTACCATCCATATCCAACGCAAAGGCGGTACCAATACTGGCAGCTACATCGCGAAACACTTTATCGCGCAGTACGCTTGGAATCGTGGATTGGTAGATGCCACGCTCGTTTCTGCCCCACGAGATGAGCGTATTGTCTTGCAACAGCGCCAACACATAGGCATTCCCAATTGCCGATTTCTTCAAATCTGCTAATGCGGGCGTCGGCGTTGTCGTCCGCGTGACTGAGGCCGTGGGAGTGCGGGTCGCATCCGAAATCACAAATTCCCGGGTGACATCATCCGCGGGACCAAACGTGTTCCCGCCGACCGTACCGCCACCTTGGCGCGCGACAATCTTGCAGAAGCCACCGCCTTTTTTTATTGTCACTCTACTCCCCGATACCGTACATAATCCCGGGGTAAGCGATGTATACGTCACTGCCAACCCCGACGACGTCGTGGCATTCAACAAAAAGCTTGGATCATAACTATTTTTGTTGGGGATTGCGGGGAAGATGATGCCTTGGGGCACGGTCTTTGCGATAAAGCTTTGGCTCACGGGTGGGGCTGCATCATAGGTCAACCCACCACTCACGCCACCAATTTGATTTGCCGTCACCGTACAAGTACCCGGTGCCACCATATGTACTTTGTTGGCCACAATCGTACAAACCAACGGCGTACTGGTGGTATACGTCACCGGCAATGTCGATGACGCAATTGCCGCTGGATCAAAATCAAGGTCGGTATAGGGTAAGTCAACTAACGGCGCAAAGGTAATCGTTTGCGCGGCCTTCACCTTGAATGTCGTGGTGACATCTGGTGCCGCAACGAAATTCGCATCCCCTGATTGTGACGCTTTAATCGAACAATCTCCAGGCCCAAGCACAATCACCGTACCATTACTAATCATACAGACTGACGGCGTCATTGAGGTATATGTCATCACCAATCCAGAAGACGCCGTGGCCGCCACACTAAACGGCGCCGCATCCGCAGCCACATCTGCAATCGTGGGGAATGTAATCGTCTGCGTATCTTTGACAATGAAACTCTGCGTTACATCAGCTGCCGGTGCCTTCGTGGCATCGCCAGGTTGCGATGCCATAGTCGTACACGTGCCAGGACCAACCAGATGAATCTTGTTGGCCACAATCGTACATACCAACGGCGTGGTCGATGTATACGTCACTGCCAACCCTGATGATGTCGTAGCCGCCGGATCAAAATCCGGCTCTGTTTTGGCACGGTCAGCCGGTGCCGCATACGTAATCGTCTGCGACTCCTTAACCACGAACGTATTCGTGACGTCTGCCGCTGCTGAATAGGCACTATCACCCGCTTGTGACGCCTTGATTCCACAATTCCCTGCAGCAACCAATGTCACCGTGCTCCCACTCACCGTACAAATCAACGGCGTGGTCGAGGTGTAGGTTATCGCCAACCCTGACGATGCCGTGGCTGCCAATGATATAGGTGCGCCACCTTGGTTTTGGTCAGCAATGGTGGGGAAGCTAATCGTCTGGGTTTCTTTAATAGAAAAACTCTGTGTCACACTCGGGGCCGCAATATACGTACCATTACCAGCTTGATTTGCCGTCACCGTACAAGTACCGGGGGCAACCAAATGAATTTTGTTGGCCACAATCGTACAAGTCAACGGCGTATCTGACGTATAGGTCACCGCTAATCCTGATGAAGCCGTACCACCTGGCAAGAAATCGGCGTCGGTCATGATTTTGGTCGCAGGTGCCACAAACGTAATCGTCTGTGGCCGGTAACTCGTAATAGTGAATGATGAGGTCACTGGCAATGCAGTTGCCCATACATCTCCATTTGCATCCAAACCACCACCTTGGGATGCCGTAATCGTACATACCCCAGCGCCGACAATCGTTACCGTCGTACCACTCACGGTACATTTAGACGGAGTTGACGACGTATAGCTCAACGGCAACCCCGATGTGGCCGTACCCGGCAATGTAAATGGGGCCGTAATTGCCCCTGCATAATAATTCGCCGTGGTTCCGGTTAAATCAAAGGTGACCGTTTGTGGATTACCCACCGAAATATTATCAACCCAGAACGATGCCCCCGAATACTGACCACCTGACGCATCGTGCGTACCATTGACAAATACAAATCGATACGCACTACTAGTAGCAGGAATCGTCATCGACACAAACTGCCAGCCAGTCACCGAATAACCAGTTTCGTCGACCACTTCGGTTTGGGTGCAGGTGGTGGTATCAACCAAATACCCCAGGACGGCGAAATCATCACCACCGGCAGTCGAATACCACTGCAGATTGACTACTTGGCCAGCCGTAGCATCAAATAAATCACTAAATATGGCTGGGCCATGCAACACGTGATACGGCGCGGTTCGTGTTCCACTACCGAGTTGCATAAACACCACGTTTGACCCGTCTGCAGGTGCGATACCATTGGCAGTCGTCGCAATTGCCACACTACCTGTATACGTGGCATTGATACTCGTATCATCACTATTTGGTCGTGATCCACCGCCATTAAATTGCGTGTAATCGGTTGTATCTTGTGTGACACATCCACCAATTGAGTCGACGCCCAAATCGATGAAATCACTCGTAGCGGAGGTAACATCACCGGTTACCCCATTACCATTGATGACCGTCCACCCCGTTAAGCCATTTTCGAAACTACCGTTTTGTAATATCGCAGTGGTTCTTGGGCTACGTATGTTATCTGTTGTAGCAATTTGTCTATCTGATGGCACACGCCGAACATCTTGCACCCGCGGTTGGGCATGTGCCCCCCCCTGTAACAACAATGTCACCATGGCCAACAATATTATTTGCAGTCGAACCATCACCGTTTCTCCCTTACTTACCTAGTAAAAACTGCTACGCAATGCTAATTCCATAACATCAACACAAAAAACAAGCCACTTACGGGTATTTGTGTTTTGCACATATTATTAACATTTGCTTTGCAAATAAACTTAACAGCAAGATTGTACCATCTTCAGCACCATCATTGATTTCCATTGTTTGTGTGTCTGATTCGTAGCCAAACCTGCATTTATTTCTTATATTCACAAATACCAACAAATGAGTATTTTTTTACATAAAAAACCTCTTTGCGCGCATTTATTTGCCCTCAATACAGAAAAAAATTAGTTTACGTACCGACAAAAAATTATTTTTTATAATAAATACAAGTAATTATTGTAAAATAA
>CAISXI010000529.1 GCA_903889425.1 uncultured Roseiflexaceae bacterium
ACATAACAAACAAATCATTGGTGACGCCATTGCGGATCCCGTACGCCATAATGATTTAGTCGAAATCGAAGGTGGCCGGGCTGGGGATTATATCGATGTCAGTCGCTTATTATTTAACCAATGTATCCAAGCCCGTGCTGATGAGTTGATTGATTTCGTGATTTATGAAGTCAATCATAGTGTCTACGAAGGGGCCTATGCTTCGGGGATTGTGTTGACTGGTGGTGGTGCCCAAATGACCAATATCGATACCTTGTTTGAAGAACGCTTCAGTGCTCCCGTGCGGGTTGGCATTGCCCACGATGTATATGGTTTGACTGATGCCCTCAATTCACCCATGTATGCCACCGTCCTTGGCCTAATCCGTTGGGGGTATCATCACGGTAGCGGCGACGAAGGTGGGCGGCCACAGGACGAAGGCCGCTGGGTAGAATTGTATGAACGATTCAAGGAATGGTTACGGGAGTTTTTACCGTAAATAGAAATTACAATACCTACGCCAAAATATGCCGGTTGCGATAGCAACCGTTAATGAAGTAGGAAGTATAAAGACGGAAGTAGGAAGTATAAAGACGGAAGTAGGAAGTATAAAGACGGAAGTAGGAAGTACGGAAATTGCCTGTTGCGCTCGCGCACGGAACGGGCATAGTGGCGCTTCCATTATTTCATGCGTCACTTCATACTTCATTTGATTGCATAATTTTAGCACTTTGACGTATCAATGCACTAACCCACAACCAACGAGCCACTTTTAATGGGCGTAGGTAGTGCAATATTGAAAAAAACAAAAATCAGTACATTTTGTCATGGGTCAAATCACAAAACATCTGTTATACATATAAGCACACTAACTGGAAAATGAGTGTTCTCGATTGGCGTAGGTATTGAATGGTAGTGATTAATTCTTAACGCACTATGTACAACGATGTAGTATAATAGCAATTAGATTAAAAAACCGTTGCAATTTTCTGAATATTCTCTTGGCTAGTTGGATTTTGCTCTGTAGTACCGTCGTCAATGGAGGCGCATATGCTCGATAATTCTCACGACCTCAACGAACGCGTCGCTGTTATTCGTGTCATCGGTGTCGGTGGCGGCGGTTCCAACGCAGTTGATCGCATGGTGGCTGATGGTGTGCAAAACGTTGAATTCATCACCGTCAATACCGATGCCCAAGCCTTGTTTAATTCCAAGGCGCCACAACGCATCCGCATCGGCGACAAGCTCACCAAAGGCCTCGGGGCCGGTGGTGACCCTACTACGGGTGAAAAAGCCGCCGAAGAATCTCGTGATGATCTCATCAAAGCCCTCAAAGGGGCCGATATGGTTTTTGTGACCGCCGGCATGGGCGGCGGTACCGGTACCGGTGCTGCGCCGGTGATTGCCAAGCTGGCCCACGAATTAGGGATTTTGACGGTGGGTGTGGTCACCAAACCATTTAGCTTCGAAGGTAAACCCCGCCGCCGAGTCGCCGATCAAGGCATTGATAATTTGCGTCCCTATGTAGATACCCTAGTGATTGTCCCCAACGACCGTTTGTTGTTGGCCGGCAACAAAAACGCTACCATGATGCAAGCCTTCCAGATGGCCGATGGCGTATTGCGCCAAGGCATCCAAGGTATCGCCGATATGATTAATTTGCCTGGCTTGATCAACGTCGACTTTGCCGACGTCCGTTCGGTCATGCAACGTTCGGGTACTGCCTTGATGTCGATTGGGATTGGCAGTGGCGAAAACCGCATGGTGAGTGCCGTGCGCGAAGCCATTGATTCACCCTTACTCGAAGTCACCATCAATGGCGCCCGTAGTGTGCTGTTGAATGTGACGGGTGGCGAAGATGTAACGCTCTTTGAAGTCCAAGAATCTGCCTCAATCATCGAAGAAGCAGTCGAACCCAACGCCAACATCATCTGGGGTTTGTTAATCGACCCCAACTTCCCCCGTGGCCAAGTCAAGGTCACCTTGATTGCCACTGGTTTTGACGAAGAAAAAAAGGCCGCTCCAGCGCCAACGATTACCCCAACACCTGGACGCGAATCATTGATGGGTGGCAGTCGCCCCGTGGCCCCACGCGCCAATACCGGGATTTCGACGCCGTTGCCGAGTACGCGTGATGGCCGCACTCCCTCACAGCCGATTCCCGTCCGGAATCTCCCCAATCCTAGTGACGTCGATATTCCGGTGTTTTTGCGGCGTAGTCGCGACAAAGACCGTTCGGGGAATTAGCGCCAGGGTCGGTGATGCGCCGGCATTGGTTTTCATTAACATGACATAATAATGCCTGCTGGGGTGGATACATTCCTCCTCCTTGTTGGCATTTTGGATTTAATTTGGTACGAAAGGAAGCCACCGATGTCGTTTCAACAACCACGTAATGTGCAAGCCGTCATTCGGGTGATCGGGGTGGGCGGCGGTGGCTCAAATGCCATCGATCGCATGATCGAAGATGGTGTCCAAGACGTCACATTTGTGGCAATCAATACCGATGCCCAAGTATTGCGCAACTCCAAAGCCGATTACCGTATTTGTATCGGCGAGCGTTTAACCCGTGGTATGGGTGCCGGTGGCGACCCCACTGTCGGCGAAAAAGCCGCCGAAGAAACCAACGACGAGCTCTACGAAATCCTCAAAGGCACCGATATGGTCTTTATTACGGCCGGCATGGGTGGTGGTACCGGCACGGGTGCCGCCCCGATTGTGGCGAGTATTGCCCAAGACCTCGGGATTTTGACCGTGGCCGTGGTCACCAAACCATTCAAATTCGAAGGCAACAAACGCCTGCAACAAGCAGAGCGCGGCCTCGAGCAATTGCGCAAATATGTCGATGCCTTGGTGGTAGTCCCCAACGATCGTTTGGTGGAAGCCTACGCCAAGCGGGGGATTTCGATTTTGCAGGGCTTCCAGATTGTCGACGGCGTGTTGCGCCAAGGCATCCAGGGGGTGGCCGACCTCATCACCAAAACCGGTATGGTGAATGTCGACTTTGCCGACGTCAAAACGGTTCTGGCCAATTCTGGCGAAGCGTTGATGTCGATTGGCACGGGTGCCGGTGAGAACCGCATCCAACAAGCCATCGAAGCCGCTATGAGTTCGCCGTTGCTCGACGTCGAGATCCGTGGTGCCAAGCGAATTTTGTTGAATATCACCAGCAACGAAAATATCAAGCTCACCGAAATCGCTGAAGCGGCCAATACCATCGAAGCGATTGTCGACCCCGAAGCCAATATCATCTGGGGCTCGGTCATCGACCCCAACTTCCCTGCCGATCAAGTCAAAATCACCTTGGTGGCCACGGGCATTAGCAACTTCCGCCAAAAAACGCAGCTGCCACCCCGTCAAGCCACCCGTGAACCCGAAAAACGCGTCGCTCCAGAATCGCCACAGCCCAAAGCGCCGAGTAGCGATAGTCGTGATGTGCGTGACCAACGCCCCATCCGCCCTGCGTCAGCAACGCCACCACCGCCACTCCCAGCTGCCAATCCCCCCCGCAGTGGCTCGCCATTGGCGGGTGGACGTCGCGGCGATGATAGTGCTCAACGCCCCTACGAAGAAAATCCCAATATTATGATTCCTCCCGGCCTGCGTGACGACCTCCGCCGCAAAAATTAATCATCAGGGTGCGAGGCATGCCTCGCACCTACGATTGTGGGGGCGCCGTCGTTCGGGCGTCATTGCATGGCGCCCGTTGGCGGATAATCGCCGGTGTGCGTCGTTCGGGCGTCATTGCATGGCGCCCGTTGGCGGATAATCGCCGGTGTGCGTCGTTCGGGCGTCATTGCATGGCGCCCGTTGGCGGATAATCGCC
>CAISXI010000530.1 GCA_903889425.1 uncultured Roseiflexaceae bacterium
ATGAGGATTTATGCACATTCGTCCTGCTACCGCCGCCGACATGGCCGCCGTCCACGATTGTTGGCTAGCCACAGACTTCACTGACCCAGTCGAATACGCTGCCATGCTGCCGCTGGGGATTGCGCCGTGGTGGCCCCATTTGTATGAGCACGGGCGGCTCCTCGTGGCCGAAGCCGACGGGGTGATTGTGGGTTTGGCCGGCACCCAAACCCGTGGGCGGGTCTGTTATTTGGCCGATTGTTTTGTGCGCCCCGAGTGGCAATCGCACGGCATCGCCAAAGCGCTGTTGGCGCAACTGCACACCGACACTACGCTCATCCACTGCACCTTGGCGTCGGGCGACCGCCGGGCGGTATCGCGCTATTTGCGGGCGGGGATGGTGCCGCGCTGGCCGATGTACTTCCTCACCACCAACGATGTGACCCGCATGGCGGCGCCACAACTCACCGCCGTGGTCTGTACTGATATTGAAAATTGGTTGCATCACGACCGCCAATTTTTGGGATTTGATCGGCGCGTCGATATCGATCATTTTTTTGTAGGGAGCACGGGGGCGGTGTTGTTGCAGCTTTTTGCGGGCCCGCAACTGGTTGGCCAAGCGGTGGTACAAAAGCGGCGTTATGATTTGTCGCCCCTCGACAAACGCAATATCGGTCCGGTAGCGGCCTTTGATGTGGCGTATGCTGCTGCGGTGCTACAGAGCACGGTGGCGTGGGCTATCGCCGATGGTGCGGTGAGTGCCAGCCTGCGTGTGCCCGCTGAGCACCCGGGCTTGGCCGTGTTGCTTGACAGCGGCATGCACATCAGCGATGTCGAGACGTTTTGTGCCAGTGCGGAATGGTTTGATCCGCGCTGCTATGCGCCGTCGGGGATATTGTAGGGGACCACCACATCCCGCACTTCAAGCACCGCCGTGTCGGCACACAACCCCCAGCCCCAGCGCCCCCGCGGCCCGACCGCCAGCCACTGATTGTCGATCCAGATGCATAGCCCCATCGGTTGGCAGGGGGCGCTGGCGGTCTGGTGCACCACCTGGCCATCGATGCGCCAGGTGACACTGTCTGGCTGCCAATCAATCTCGTACTGATGCCATGCCCCGTCAGGCACCAGCATCTGCTCCGCTAGCCGCAAGCGCGGCGTCAGGCGGGGCCAGATTGAGGCGTAGAGGGCGGGAATTTTCATCAATAGCAATAACAACGGCGCCCACATGCCGATCAGCAACGCCTGCCAGGTGCGCGTTTCGAGGGTGGCCGCCTTGAACCCCGTCGCCGCACTCGTCACCCCCCACGCCAAATCCCCCCTGCCATTGCCAAAAAACCACGCGCTGGCAGGGCGGGCCGGCCAGGCACTGGCGAGGGGCGAGTAGGGCGCATTCCAAAAGCCAAAACCATACGTCCCCCGGGCAGCTACAGGCACTTTGGCCCATAGCGACAGCCGCACCGGTGCCTGCCACGGGTAATCCCGCCGCAGTAGGTGATGGTAGTCGTCGAGCTGGGCATTGCTATAGCCGGTGCCGTCACTATTTATGCCCAAGCGGTAATGCCCGGGGGTGACTATTTCGATGCTGGCCTGGCCTTGGCTGACGTGGTGCATCATGATTGTTTGGCGTCGTCGACCAACCCAAACAACAGCGTCAAAGCGGCCATCGGTGTCAGCTCGTTGGGGTTGAGTTGACGTAATTGGGTCAATACGGGGTGCGGTGGTGGGGGCGGCGGTGCCACGTCAAACAGCGACGGCTGTTGGGCGATAGTGCGCGTGGGTCGTTTGTCTTGCTCAAAACTGCGCAACAACTCTTCGGCGCGGCTGATGACCCCGCGCGGGATACCGGCGATTTGGGCCACGTGGATGCCGTAGGAGCGGTCTGCGCCCCCTTCGCGTAATTCATGCAAAAACACC
>CAISXI010000531.1 GCA_903889425.1 uncultured Roseiflexaceae bacterium
CTAATTTGCTCGCATCAGTGGTATTAAATGTCGCTTGGAGCGACACGTTACTTTTGGAATTTGTAACTAAGTTCCTGCTAAAGTAATCATTCACCCCATCAAACAGATAGGCACCGCTGTTGAGACTCGTAAGTTGTGGTCCATTGGTGCTTGCTGCCGTTGCGGAACCCTCGTATGCGGTGAAATTCAGCGATGCTCCTGATTGATCCAGCCAAGACTGTTTATTGGAGACATTTCTCATTGGTGTCGCACACACCGCAAAAAACGTGGCGGCGATGCTAGTTGTTTCGGGGCATGACAGGGGTGCTTTGCCAGATTCACGGATGATGACAATTCCTGGGGAACCCGTCCAGCCACCAGACATGTAAGACCCACCGGCGCCACCGTTACCCCCGAAATAAGGCAGATTGGTGCCAGCGTTGACACGACTTCCACCCCAAGCACCTCTGCCAAATGTAGTTGCACTTCCCGTAATGGTAGAACTATAACCCGCACCACCGGCACCACCAACAGTGCTTCCGCTGGCATTATTGCCATCTCCGCCTTTGCCACCCCCAAGGTTGTTGAGGTTGGTTTTGAGGGCGTCTACGCCGACGGCTGCGATTGCATTGCCTCCATAAGGTGGGGTGAAATAATTCGTTTTGCCGCCATTCCCACCGGTTGCAGTGGTAGTAGTCCCACTCGGGATAGCGACACTACTCGCACCTCCAGCGACGCCATTTGTCGTTAGTGAATAGGCATAGCCACCACCACCGCCGACGGCAATCGTGAGTGCGCTCCCAGGCGTGACCCCTTGGGTGGTATAGACAACTTGGCCACCACCGCCACCACCGCCAACGTTATAGCCGCCACCACCACCACCGCCTACGACCAGCATGTCGATTTGATAGGCGGTGGTGGGGACAACCCACGTACAATTCCCGACTGTGGCGAATGTGTATATGTTTACGCCATTGACCGTACTGGTGCTTGAGGCACAGGCTGCTTGGGGTTGGCTAATGCCGGCTGCGGTCTTTAATTGGTTTTGGGCACGCGATGCAGTGGACCCTACCGATTGGCGGGCGGTTGATTGGGCGGCATATGCGAAATTACTGCCAAATAGGCTACTAATCAAGGTACTGATAACGATGATGGTATAGAAAAAATGTTTATGCATGACGGTGTTCCTTACTTTCCACTTGTGGTATTGACTGGGTCAACACCGTCAGCATCGGTATTTGTGATGAACGGGAGATAGTACTGATCGTAGTGCAGATTGGTATCAAATACGCCGCTATAGCGCGCACTCCCCTTTTCATTCGTGACGACGAGTGTGTATCTATACCGCCTGCCTGGTAACAATCCGTTGAAGCGATTCTGGACGGTGAGAGGCGCCAGACTAGCTGGCTGGCTAATCGTCTGGGTTTGGGTGCTATCCATTTGGTTGGTCATGATTTGGGTACTGTTGAGGGCAATACTACTTGTGCCCGGACAGCAGCTATTCACACTCTGTGTTGCACCCCAGACTAGTACCAGCCCATCGCGGGTGATGGCCGCACTGCTGTTGGCGTTGGCTGCCACATAGATGACATTGGTGGCACTAATGGGGATAGTGGTTTGTCCAACACTGTTGTCACCCCAAGCCACCACGACCCCGTCGGCGCGCAGTGCGATGGCGTGATTATCGCCGGCGGCGATTTGACTGACGCCGACCGTTGCACTGAGGGGAATGGTGGTTTGATTCAGATTGTTGGCACCCCAACCAATCACGCGCCCATCTGATTTGAGGGCTAGGCTGAACCCGTTCCCGGCGGCGATTTGGCCGACACCCATGGTGGCACTGATGGGGATGGTGGTTTCGCCGTAGTCATTCGTACCCCAAGCAAATAACGTGCCTGATTTCAGAATTGCCAAGTTATGCGTGGTGCCGGCGGCAATGGCGACGGCGGTGTCGCTGATTGGTACGGTTTGTACAATATTACCCGGCTTGTAATCGGTGATTACCCCACTACTCGATAGCGTCAACAGATGTTGATTACTACTATCGCCCATTGCGATTTGGACCACATTCGAGATGGGCGTGGTCAGGGTAATGATATTGGTGTTCTTGAGCGCCCAGGTCGTAAGTGTGCCATTGGTATCGAGGGTGGCCGCGAGGTGATTATTCATCTCGAGTTGGCTGAACAACGTCGATTGAAGCGTGGTGGTGATTTGGTTTTGTGCCACGGTGTCGGTGATACCACTACTATTCCACATCATGAGGGTGGTGCTCGTAATTGGTGCAGTGACATCGCTATCGAGGCTGATTGTCGCCACAACGCTTGATGGGCCACTGCCGGTATTGACGTCATATTTGAGCAATGCGGCATCGGTGCGGTGGGAGGCAGGGGATCCAATATTGCTGAGCGACGGCACGGTGATTGCCGCAATTGTGAGCGGGTAGGCATCGCTAATCCGTTGATTACCGGCTGCATCGACGGCCACAAATTGGACTTGGTATTCTCCTGAATCAAGGGTACTTGCATCAATCGGTAATTGCCAGGTATAGGCACTGATGCTCCGACCGAGCACGTAATTCCAACGCGCCAATTCTTGGCTGGTGGTTTGTTGTAATTCCACATTCAGCGCACGCACTAGTTTGGTGGCGTCATAAATATTGGCGCTCACACTACTGAGTGCGCCTCCCTCGCTGGCCGTCCCTTGGAATACGGTGGCTTGACCGTCAGGGAGTAGTGATGTCAGCTGTTGGTTAATGGTGAGGCTTGGAGCCACGGTGTCAATGTTGAGGGTAATCGTGCGCCAGCTACTCGCATTGTTGGTGCTATCGATGCTCCAGAGCTTCAAGGTGCGCAAGACGTTGTCTTGCTCGGCAGTGTCTTTGACGGTATAGCTCCACGGGGAATTGGTGCTGACACTCGTGCCGGCACTGGTGAGCGTGAGGGACCAACTGTAGATGGTGCTGAGCGTGGTGTTTTCATTGCGATCACAAGCCAGTAATTGCCAGGTGCCATTCATTGGTTCGCCCCCAAACAGCGCCAAACTGCCATCTGGTTTGACCTCTGTGGCACTGCCCCCCATATTAACGGTCGAGGTTAGGCTGGTTGTATCGGCGATGGCGCTGTCACTGAAGCGGGGGTGGATGTTGACGGTGCTGCTGCGACTCGACGTGAGTAGTGGGGTGAACGTGCCAGACGGCGACTGGAGCCACAAATTGAGTTCTTGGGCCGCTTGCGAATAGATTAGGGCTTCTACTTCTACATTACTCACCCGTTGCTGGGCGGCGCCGTTGATTTGGATTGGTAATGCTGTGTAATCACCGCGGTCGGTGATGTCACAGGGCTGAGCGGTGACTTGAGTGCCGGAAATCAGTGTGTTCGTGATCACGGATTGATTGATGACGGGATTGGTGGTGGTGCCGTAATCACACACAGCGGCGTTTTCATCACACACCTTGATTTGGGCTTCGCTGGCAGTATCACTCACCACCCCAGTGAGATTGATGGTGGTCCCACCGACGTAGCTGGCGGCCAATATGGCGTTGGTTTGGTCACTAAAGGCAAATTGGGGTGGGGTGGTATCGACCACCGATCCATACCAGGCACTCCACGGGCTTTGTTGGTTGTATTTATCACTGGCGCGCAAGCGGTATTGCAGGGTGGTGACGTTAGGGTTGATGGTAAGCGGGCATGACCAGCGTCCTGCAACTGCCGGACCACAATTGAGCTGTTGTGTAGTGCCTGCATTGTTGGTGGTGTATTGCAGATAGACGGCTGTCACATCAGAATCATCGCTGACACTGCCGGTGTAGGTCATCGCACCTGGCTTGATAAGTGCTTGATTGTCGGCAACTACTTGACTCGGCGCGCTCGAATCAATCGCCACTGCCGCATTCAGCCATTCGATGGTACGGGCTTGGTTGATGCTGGTGCTCGTGCCGTCATCGGTCAGACGTACTTCAAGCTTGGCGACGGCGGCCGTATTGCGGCGATCGGTGGCCGATGCTTGGGCTTTGTTGGCGTCTATTTTGGAATTCAGGGTGAACGACACCGTTGAATTGGCGGGAATCGGATTGAATTTAATCAGGTGGTAGTCACGTACGCCACTGATACTGACACTATGGTAATCGTAGATGCCGCCGCCAATGATGGCCACTGGCGGAGTGCCACTACTATTGGTAT
Source organism: uncultured Roseiflexaceae bacterium (assembly GCA_903889425.1). Classification (GTDB taxonomy): domain Bacteria; phylum Chloroflexota; class Chloroflexia; order Chloroflexales; family Roseiflexaceae; genus UBA965. Next base: position 4,158 of record CAISXI010000531.1, read on the forward strand.
CGGTCAACCAAATCCCACCATAGGTCTGCACAATCCCGTACATGGTGCGGGTCGGCTTATTGGTGGGGTTCTGGATGCTGAGGGTGTAGGTGACGACCGAATTATTCCCCACCAAGGGGTCTTGCTCGGTGGCGAGGGCACTCGATAGTGTGTCGAGGAAGGCCGATCCAGTGTTGCTCACGGTATCGTATTGATTCACCGTCGTACACCAACTGTTATCAACGAGTTGGCTACACAATTCACTTGTTTCGCTGACGATTTCACTAATCGCATCGGGGTCGGTATTGGCGAAATTATCAGCCATGGCCCGATTCATGACGCCGTTTGGCATACTCGTCAATGAGGCAATCACGCGGGTTGTATCGGGATTCAATACCGTGCTGTTGGGGCAAACCCCTGCCGCTGCGTTGCTCCAGCCATACCCATTGAGCATGGGGGTGATGGTGATTTTGCC
>CAISXI010000532.1 GCA_903889425.1 uncultured Roseiflexaceae bacterium
TCGAAGATGGCGCGGCGTCGCTGCAATATACGTCATCAAGTGGCACACCCCAATTACGCGCCCAAATCGCGGCCCGCATGACCCGCCAAGGGACGCCGTGTGGTGCCGATGATGTGCTGATATTGCACGGTGGCCAGCAAGGGCTCGATTTGGTAGCCAAATTGTTTCTTAATCCGGGCGATGTGGTGATTACCGAAAATCCCACCTTCCTCGGCGCCTTGATTGCCTTTAATCCGTATGAGCCAAATTATGTGGCAATAGGCATGGACGAAGACGGCATGGATATGAATCAACTCGAGCAGGCATTGCTTACGACGCCCAACGCCAAGTTGATTTATACGGTGCCAGACTTCCACAATCCCACCGGTGTGACGATGAGTCTGGCGCGCCGGCACGAGTTGATTGGCTTGGCCAATCGTTTTAATCTGATTATTTTGGAAGATACGCCGTATCGCGAAATCCGCTTTGCGGGGGAATCATTACCCACCCTCAAAAGCCTCGACACCGAAAATCGGGTGATTTATCTCGGCACGTTTTCGAAAATATTAGCCCCCGCCTTGCGTATCGGTTGGACGGTGGCGGCCCCGGCCATCACCCATCAACTAGGGTTGCTCAAATTGGCTGCAGACACGCAATGTAGCACCCTCAATATGAAAATAATCTCGCTGTTTTTGGAGCAAAACGACATCGAAGCGCATATTGATCTGTTGCGTGACGCCTACCGGCGTAAATGCGACGTGATGTTGCGCACGATGGCAGAATCGTTCCCCGATACCGTCACGTGGACGAAGCCCAACGGCGGGTTATTTACTTGGTTGACCTTCCCGGTAGGATTCGATGCCGCAGATTTCATGCGCAATCAACTGTTGCCCCACGCCAGTGTGGCGTATGTGCCCGGCGCGCCCTTTTTTGCGGTCAACCCAGTGCACAACCATGCCCGGGTCAATTTTTCGTCACAATCCGACAGTCGGATTGTACAGGGGGTTACGGCCATGGGCGCGCTGCTCAAAACCCCCCGTTAACCCAAAATCGCCGTCAGCGCGGCGTCAAGGTCACTAAGGTCGGCCAACACGGCGTCGGGCTGATGGGCGGTCAAATCGGCCACACTAAAGGGGCCGGTAGCCACTGCCACCGTGCGAGCGCCGTGAGCTTTACCACAGGCGATGTCGTTGGGGGTATCGCCGATGATGATGATATCGCTGCCGCTGAGGGCTGGCTGGAAGCGTTGGTTGGCGCGGGTCAAGGCAAAATTGGGGAGTTGCACGCGCTGGTGGTGATCGCTGCCGTAGGCGCCGGTATCGAGATCGACGTAATGCAGCAGATTGGTGAGGCGGAGCTTCATGGCGGCGACTTTTTGCATGTTGCCGGTCAGCACCGACTGATGTACGTCAGGGTTGTGTTGCAGGTGGGCTAGGATAGCGGGGACGCCGGGTAATACGCGGCCCCGGGCGGCCATTTCGGCTTGGCGTTGGTCGAGCTCATCCATGTAGGCGACGGCAAATTCGTCGAGTTGGGCGAGGATTTGGTCGTGGGGGCGCTCGGCGAAGGTCTCTAAAATAATCTGTTGATCGGTTTTGCCGGCGTATTCGCGGCGATCATTGCTGGCAGGGCGGCCATAGACGCGGCTCATGGCGGCCCGCATTGCTTCACCGGCCACGCCACCACTATACAAAAGGGTGCCGTCGATATCCCACAAAATCAAACGCATAGTGAATCCTTTTCCATGTGAAATGCTTATAGCCCACCAAAATAACGCAGGGCGAGGCGGATGCGGTCGTCGATGCTGTCGGGGGCGTCAGCGGGGATGTTGGCGACGGCGGCGTTGGCTTCGGCAGCGCTATAGCCCAGCCCCGTCAAGACGTCGATGAGATCGCTGTCGCGGCTCGACGGAGCAGCTCCGGCCATTAATCCGCGCGGGTCGATTTTGCCTTTGAGCTCCAGCACCATGCGCTCGGCGGTTTTGCGGCCAATGCCGGGGACCTTGCTGAGGCGCACCACGTCACCACTGGCCAAGGCGGCTTTGAGGTCGTCGGGACTGAGGCTCGACAGCAAGCTCATGGCTACTTTGGGACCGATGCCACTGACAGCGAGGAGCTGATCAAACAGTAGTCGTTGGGCCCAATTGGCAAAGCCATATAAGGTGAGTGAGTCTTCACGCACAATCAAGCTGGTAAAAAACCGTACCGCGTCGCCGTCATTGACAGCGCTGAGGGCTGGTTTGGGGAGGTGCACGAGGTAGCCGACCCCGTTGGTGTCGATAATCACGTAGTCGCTGCCGGTGGCGACGACGGTGCCAGAAACAAGCGCAATCATAGTGTTCCTCTATACAAAAAACCGGCCCATGGCCGGTTTTTGAATGGGGCGGGAGACGAGATTCGAACTCGCAACCCTCTGCTTGGGAAGCAGATGCGCTACCATTGCGCCACTCCCGCTCATCGTGGTCATTGTAGCCGGTGGGGGCGGTGCTGTCAAGTTGACTTTGGGGAGGGGACGACAATCGCCTGCATAATCTGCTCGAGCTCGGCGCAATGCTGTTGCCACGAATAGTGGGCTACGACCCGTTCCCGCCCGGCTGCGCCCAACTGTTGGGCCCGTTGCGGGTCGGCGAGGAGTGTGGCAATGGCTTCTGCCAGTGCCGGCACATCGGCTTCGGGCACCAGCAATCCTTCGTGCTGATGACGCACGATTTGGTTGAGGGGGGTGATGTCGCTGGTGATGACGGGCAAGGCCGTCGCCATGTATTCGTGGATTTTGAGGGGTGACCAAAAGAACCCGGCGGCTTGTAAGGCGGGGTGGGCATGGGTATCAAAGGGCGCGATGCCGATGTCGGCGCTCGCCAAAATGGCGGGCATGGCGACATAGGGTTGTGCACCGGTAAAGACGATATTGGGGTGACCGCCAGCGAGTTGGGTGACTTGGGCAAATTCTGGCCCATGCCCCA
>CAISXI010000533.1 GCA_903889425.1 uncultured Roseiflexaceae bacterium
GGCAGCGATTTTGTTGCGCCAACAAGGCTATGAAGTCATCGCCCAGATGACCTGCCAGCACCGCAATCGGATTGCTTTGCAATCGGATGCATTGGGTGGGGCAACCTGTGGCGTGACTAATATTTTGGCGATGACGGGTGACCACCCCAAAATCGGTGATCATCCCGATGCCAAAAACGTCCTCGATGTGAATTCATTCCAACTCATCAAAATGCTACGTACGATGCGTGACGAAGGCACCCTGCAAGCGGGGACACCCCTCAGTGACGCTCCCAAGTATTTTGTGGGTGGCGTAGCCAATCCCAATATCGAAAAAGCAACCCGACTCGAACGCAAAATTACCTTTGGCGCTGAATTTGTCCAGACCCAGATTATTTTTGATGTGGCGCGCTTTGCCGAATGGATGCATGACGTGCGTACCCTCGGCTTGCACCAACACGCAGGCATCATGGCAGGCATCATGGTGATTAAATCGGCCCAATCGGCACGCTTTTTGCGCGACCACTTGCCAGGATCGCGGGTGCCTGAGTCAATCATCGAGCGCATGGAAGCTGCCGCCGACCCCGAAGCCGAAGGTATCTCCATTGCCGCCGAGTTGTGTCAACAATTGTTGGCCATCGAGGGAGTGCGTGGGGTGCATTTGATGACCGTAGGCTGGAGCAAAGCGATTCCGCTCGTGGTGGCTCAGGCTGGTTTGCGTAAGTAAGGCGAATTGGAATGTGTTGTGGGTATGATAATTGGCTGATTGGGTGGGTGTGATTGCGAAAACCTATTGCATTACACAGGGGATTTGCGTTACAGTAGCGATAGCATTCGAAAAAGAACAGATGAGTGTGGCTGTAACGCACCCCTAAAAACAACGAATATACGAGGTGGTCTATGCGGGTAGTAAAATTTGGCGCTATTGCCTTTGCCGATGTGACCCGAATGCGTGAATCAGTGCGGATTGTGCGTGAATTGCACCGCACCAATGATACCCCTGCCGTGGTGTGTAGTGCGTTGCCGGGGATTACCGATGCGCTGTTGCGGGCTGCCCGCGCCTCTGCGCATGGCGGCGAACAAGAAACCGATGTGGCGCGGCGTGAATTATGGAATCGTCATCGTCAAATCGCCGAAAAAATGGTGACCGATGATTGGGAACGCGAAATGCTGTTCCAGAAATTGTCAGAACTGCTTAAACACCTCGACCGCATGACCCGCGCCATGTCGACGCTTGGTGAATACTCGGCGCGGGGGATTGACTCGATTGCCAGTTTGGGCGAGCGCTTTGCAGCCCACCTCGTGGCCGTGGTACTGCGCCAAAACGGTGTTCCAGCGCAAATGATTGATGCTACCGATTTGATTATTACCGACGATCATTTCGGCTCGGCGCGTCCGTATTTCAACGATACAACAGCCCGCATCCGCGAACGCCTGTTACCAACCATGCAAGCAGGAATTGTGCCCGTGATTACCGGCTATACCGGTGCCACTCGGAGTGGGGTGGTGACGACCCTTGGGCGTGGCGGTGGCGACTATACGGCGGCCTTGGTGGGGGCGGCGCTGGAGGTCGATGAAGTCTGTTTGTGGACCGACGTCGACGGGATTTTGACTGCCGACCCCAAAATCGTCGCTCACGCCGTGCCCTTGCCCGAATTATCGTATACCGAGGCCGCCGAAATGGCGACGTTGTCTGGCTCAGAAATCTTGCATTTGCGCACCTTGATGCCCTTGGTAGCGCACGGGATTCCCTTGCGCATCGCCAATATTTTGTCCCCCGAAAAGCCCGGCACGCGGGTGATTGCCTCCCCTAGTCCGCAACATGCGGCTGGGGCGATTATTTCGACCCGTGGTTTGTCGTTGGTGTCGGCCTCGGCCAGTCCGTTGCCGGCAGTGCACGATGCTTGGACATCAGAGCATGCCAGTGCCGTTACTACGCGGTTGTCACGGGCCGGGATCGAAATGTTGTTGGCGCATCAGAGTGAGCTCGAGCGCACCTTGATGGTGCTAGTGCGCCAACCTGATGCGACCTACAGTCACGAGATTTTTGCTGATGCCTTCCAAGATGGCTATCAAATCACCAAAACGCCATCGGTGGCGCTGGTATCGGTGATTAGTGCCTCACATGGCGGCTCGTTGGCGCCGATGGCGGTGCTGGCCCTCGGTAAAGCCCAAATCCACCCGATCGTGATTTCGCGGGCGATTGTCGGCTCGTATTTGTCGTTTGTGGTGCCCGACGACGAGGTTATCACGGCGGTGCGGGTATTGCACGATGAATTGCAGTTTGGCAATATGGAATAATCTGATATTTCTTTAGTCTCGCACAGGGCACGCACCCTCCCCTCGCGTCATTCCATGCCGGTTGCGTGCAACCGTAGCGTGGAATCTTCAAGGACTTGCCAACGGATGATCATCTGTCTCGCACAGAGGGCGCGGAGGCCGCGGAGAGGTCTTCCAC
>CAISXI010000534.1 GCA_903889425.1 uncultured Roseiflexaceae bacterium
GACTTCCCAGGCGGTGCCAAAGTACTGTTTGCGCAGTTACCCGCACTCGCCAGTGATGCGCCGAGCGTGACACTGCGGGCCGTCACTACCAACGAGCTACCCCAATTCATCGCCCTGTACGACGCCGACCGCCACCGCCCAAACGTGTTGGTAACCACACCACTCAGCGCCGAATATTTGGCGTTTACAATGGCGCAAAGTGTGTCGTCAGAAGGAAATCTGCCCTATTTTATCGTCGACAATCACGACTGCGTCATCGGCTACCTGCTCATCGGCAAGTGTTGTTGGCAAGGTGAAATGGATGTACGCGGCTGGGGTTTTGTACCCGGCGTGGTCTGGGCCAATCACCTCTTGGCGACGATGCAGGCCTTGCCATCGATTATCCCCGTGCTCCACAAAAAACCAGGTGAGGAAGTGGTCACCGCCGCCACCCTGATGCTCGATACCAGCCACGTGATTTATCCCCTACTCAAAAGCTACTTGCCCCACACAGCGAGTGACACCTATGTATGGTATGTACGGGTACCAGATCTCGTGCCGCTGTTGCTACAAATCACGCCGGTACTTGATGCACGACTGGCAAGTAGCGCATTGGCGGGCTACAGTGGCAGCAAACATGTGTCGTTTTTTCGTGGCGGTCTTGAGCTGACCTGGCAACAGGGACAACTTACCAGCGTCAGTCATTGGCAGCCGCCAGTCGAGTTCGGCAAGGCCGAGGCCTATTACCCGCCAGGGATTATGGCCCAGCAGATTTTTGGCTGGCGTTCACTCAGCGAGCTCCGTACCCTTGGGCCCGATGTGTATGCCGATAATCACACTAGTCAACTCTTTGAGATTCTCTTCCCCAAAACACCCTCGTGGTTTTTGTGGTCAAACTAAAAAGGCACCGTAATGCAGATGCATGAACAACACTATCAACAAGACCTCGGCGACGGCTACACCTTGCGCTGGGCAAACGCCAGCGACAGAGATTCATTGCTCGACTTATACGGTTATGTGTTTACTGACGAAACTAGTGGCGCACGCAACACCTATACCATGGCCTATGCCGACGATTTACTGAGCGGCCGGCACCCCATGAGTTCCCCCGGCGATTTTGCCGTGGTAGCCGACGCCGACAATCGCATCGTCGCCACAACCGTATTGATGCGTATGCCCCTCGAATACGCCGGTGTAGCGGTTCCCAGTGGTCGCCCCGAGCTGGTGGCGTCGCATCCTGACGTGCGTAATCGTGGCTATATCCGCAAAATATTCCAACTCATCCACGCCAAAAGCACTACCCGCGGTGATTTGATGCAGGGAATTACCGGGATTCCCTATTATTACCGCCAATTCGGTTATGAGTATGCGTTAGCACTGGGAGGTGCGCGCATGGTGCCAGTCCAATCCATCCCCAAACTAGGAGCCGACCAAAGCGAACCCTTTGTGGTGCGGCGGGCCCAGCCCAGCGATATCATGCAACTACTGATACTCTACGAGCGCGAGCGTAGTCGCTTGCACAACCAGCTCCCGATGTTGGTCACGTCTCGCATCGATGCCAGTTATTTGCGCTACACGATGAGTGATATCGTCACTGGCAATGAACCGTGGCTCCCCTACGTGATTGCGCGGCCCGATGGCGAGGTGGTGGGGTCACTCTGGAGTAACCGCGTCCGGGGCGTATCGAGCATCGGGGTCTTTTCGTTGAGCACCGAGCCCCACATCCAACTCGCCGAAATCTATCCGTCGATTTGTCGTCAACTGGTGCAGATTGCAGACACAATTCCTATTTGGGACAACAAAACTGGGACACCAGAGCAAATCCAATTTGGGCTGGGGGTTGATCACCCGATATACCGTATCATCGAACAAGGCATGCACAAAAACAACCGCCCCTATGCCTGGTATATCCGCGTCGCCGACGTAGCCCAACTCATCCAACACATCGTCGCTCCGCTTGAACGGCGTTTGTCTCAAAGTGCCATGGCCGGCTACAACGGCGAATTAACGTTTGATTTCTATCGCAGTGGCTTGCAATTAACCTTTACCAAAGGCAAAATCAATGCCACCACCATGCCCGCCAATGATGGTAGTCGCAAAAGCACCGCCGGCTACCCACCCCATGTCTTTTTGCAACAATTGTTTGGGTTGCATTCCATCCACGAGCTCAAATCCAGCTACCCAGATGTTTATTCGTCAGCAGAATCTGAAGTATTGCTCGATATTTTGTTCCCCAAACAATCGTCGTGGTTAGCACCATTGGATTAAACGCGTATGAATTAGGCGGAACCAACACGGTGCGATATCTGCGACGCAGGTAATCGTACCGTGTTGGTCGCAACACACAGAAGTACGGGGTGAACAAACCATTGCGCGATATCTAATTACATAAATACCATATCGTCAATACCTACGCCAAAACCCCAGCCCACCACGTCATTCCATGTCGGTTACGATAGCAACCGTAGCGTGGAATCTTCCAAGGATTGCCATAGAATAGCTACACCACGAGGCGTAGCGCACCCGTTGCGGACCCTGTGCACTATACGCTCGCGGAAGATAACGACTGCGGTTGCTGTTGCACCAAAACACACTTGTGATTTAAAATTACTTCCGCCGAAACTGCACAACAAATTAAACTCACCGATTGATTGCACAATTTTAGCACTTTGGCGTATCAATGCATCGCCACCCAAGCA
>CAISXI010000535.1 GCA_903889425.1 uncultured Roseiflexaceae bacterium
AACTACCTCGCCGTCAGCCCCTACCTCGGCTATGTATGTGGCTCGGGGCGGGCAGTACGCTTTGTCGATGAACACGGCCAAATCATCGACTGCTTCCAGCAACCCACCTTGTGGACCGAAGAATGCCTCATCCACCCCGAGTACGTGTTTAGCTTTAAATGGGATGTCGCACAGGCCATCGCTGTCACCGACCAGTTGATTGCCGCAGCCGCTCAGCGCTATTACACACCGGTGACGATCAATTCTCACCCCGTTAGTTTTGCCAGTTATTCACAACCGTTGATTGAAGCCAATTGGCAGGCGGCTCAGCGCCACGGCATGCCGATTGTATCGGCAGATACGTGGTTGGATTGGACAACCTGCCGCGACCAAATCCGCCTACATTGCACCAACGGCAGATGGGTACTCACCACGAATCAACCAATCGATTATATTAGTATTATTGTGCCGCCACATATCACGACAGATATACCGACCATCACTGTTATCCGTTGGGGGATACAGCTACAGGTACTCGAATTACACCAACTCAACAGCGGTAATCATCTAATCGGGCGCGTCACATCTGGGCAGAGTGCCTAAGTGGGTTATACAGTGGGTGGCTCGGTGACGGCTGGGGCCTTGATAACCGTTTGGGTGCTTTCAACCCGCAAGCGATCATAAAAGGGTTTGGTTGGCGCTAACCAGACTTCACCGCTACCCGTAAAGGTTTGCAACAGCAAGCCTTCGCCGCCAATCATACTGCCTAACAACGATTTATTTGATTTTTCGACTTTATAGTCGATATTGCCTTTGCGTAGCAGGGCAAGTGAGCCATCGACCATGATTTTTTCATTGCTGAGTTCATACCGAATAATTTCGTTGGCAGGTACGGGGACTTGGAGCACCACCCAACCGGTACCTTTGATACTGATTTGGAAGAATTCATCGCCCCCAAACAACATCGAAGAGATACTTTTGAGGGTCGTTATTCCGACAGTGATACTTCCTTCACAGCCATAAAACATCCCTTGTTCAATGACCGCTTCTTCGTTGTTGAGTGTCAAAATAATAAAATGTTTGAATGTAGGTTCACCATACACCTCGCCCGTGCCATGGTAACGAGGGCGAAAGGTGGTTTGATCGGTCAGGTTCGAGTTAATCAGTTTTTGGGCTAATCCACCCAAACCACCCATCGTGGTGTCAACCGTCACGTTCCCTTTGACAAACTGCATTTCGCCAGTTTCGAGCTGGGCAGCGCCGTTGTTCAAACGAATCCGCACTTGCTTGAGGTGCATGCCTACCTGATTGGCATAAAAGAGTTTTTGGGCGACTTCAAGGTTATCACACCCAGCTAAGCGATCATACTGCAAAATCTCGACACTACTCGTGGGGCCATCGTGGTGTTCGATGACAGTGGTAGCGACATTTTTGAGTGGGGCAAGCGTCATGATTAACCTCTTTTGTAAAAAATAATTCCTTGGCACAGTCACAGCCTATTGTCGCATAGTTTTTTCAAAAAAATAAGTGGCACCCACAATTATTTGTATGACCGCAGGTTTTTTGTCAGGGTGTGCCACTTGAGCAACATGATGTGTCTTCGGTTAGTTGCTTTTGTCAAAAACATCCAAATCTGACGCTTTTTTCTGGTGAAAGCATCTATTGCGTCATGCGTACAACTTGCGTACAATACACATCATGCACACTCAACAATTTTTTACGCATTACCAACTTGATAGCGCTTGGGACGAAATGCTCGACAGCACTGGTCAGCCACGACCACATTATGCCGAACTGGTGCAACGCATCCAACAAGCCACCGCCCAAGAAATCGCCTAACGCCAGCAGTCGGCCGACGACACCTTTTTGGCGCAAGGGGTGACATTTACGGTGTATGGTCACGAAGACGGCACCGAAAAGATTTTCCCATTTGATCTCTTGCCCCGGATTTTGACTGCCGCTGAATGGCGCCAAATCGAGCAAGGGCTCATCCAACGCATCACCGCCCTCAATATGTTTTTGCATGATATTTATCATGATGAACACATCCTCAACGATGGGATTGTGCCACGCGACCTGGTCTATAGTTGTCGCCATTACCGCCGTGAAATGCGGGGAGTGGCGGTACCGCGTGACGTCTACATCAACGTCACGGGCAGCGATTTGGTGCGCTTGCCCAATGGACGGTTCGCCGTACTCGAAGACAACTTGCGGGTGCCCAGTGGTGTGTCATACATGCTCGTCAACCGTCAGATGAGCAAGCGGGTATTTCCGCAGCTGTTTGAGCGCTACAACGTGCAACCTATCGAGCAATATGGTCAGGTTTTGCTCAATACATTGCGCTCACTCGCACCTCATACCAGTGACCCCATGGTGGTGTTATTGACGCCGGGGTCATATAATTCGGCCTACTTTGAGCACACCTATCTCGCGCGGCAGATGGGAATTCCGTTGGTGGAGGGGCGTGATTTGGCGGTTCACAATAATGTGGTCTATATGCGCACCACCAACGGCTTGCAACGCATCGATGTGATTTACCGGCGTATCGATGATGATTTCGTCGATCAATTGGTGTTTCGCCCTGATTCGATTCTCGGCGTACCCGGTCTGTTACATGCGTACCGGGCCGGCAATGTGGCCATCGCCAATGCCTTGGGCACGGGGGTGGCAGACGACAAAGCGTTGTATGCCTATGTACCGGCAATGATTCGCTACTATAGTGGCCAAGACCCCATCATCGACAACGTCGAAACGTACTTGCTCAGTGATGCGAATCAGCGCCAACACGTGATTCGCAACCTCGATAAATTGGTGGTCAAAGCAGTAGGTGAGTCGGGGGGCTACGGTATGCTGATTGGACCCCATAGTACGGCGGCGCAACGGGCCGAATTTGCCCAACGCATTATCAGTGACCCCCGTGGCTATATTGCCCAGCCCACCTTGCAATTATCGCGGGCACCCTGTGTGATTGATAGTAATCTCGAGGCGCGCCATGTCGATTTA
>CAISXI010000536.1 GCA_903889425.1 uncultured Roseiflexaceae bacterium
GGAAAAGATATCTCTATTTTTGCTTGCGGTCATTTGGTTTGGAAAGCGATAGAAGCAGGTAAATTATTAGAAGCAGAAGGCATCAGTGTTGAAGTAATTAACTTACATACCATTAAACCTTTGGATGTTGATGCAATTGTTGCGAGCATTTCAAAAACAGGTTGTGCAGTAACTGCAGAAGAACATAATGTAATTGGTGGAATGGGTGATGCAGTTGCACAAGTGTGGCTAGTTGTTTGCCAATGTTCGCCTGCATCGTTACTTTGCTGGATGACCAGCGTGTTGCGGGTTGTCGCTGGCTCAATGGTCACACTGTAGAGCTGAAATGGGTCGTAGTAGTCAATCGATGTCGGAAAATAACGCATTGGCTGGAGTGATTCGCCGAGGCGTGTGCGATAGTATTGGATGGGCAGCACGTTGCCAACACGTGATCCCATCAACACGGTGAGGTTGGTGGTTGCATAATAGACCCACCCACTCGGTGCGCACATCACGCTTGTCACCGTAAAGTCCGCACTGATGCTGTTGGTAGTGAGTGGCGTGTTGGTGCGGATGTCATAGGCGTTGCCGTCTTGTTGCCAAAGCACGTATTGGCGCTGTGCATCGAAGCAGGCCTCCGTGATTTGCTTTTGGTAGGGGAGGGTTTGCCATTCAGCACTGCTTTGGGCATGAGTAACCGTGGGAGTGGCGCCTAGCGCCATGATCCACACCAGTAGCCCAACGATAATTAGTTGTGTACGCATCAATGCCTCCTTGGGTAAATCGTATGCGAGTAAATTAATTCCAACCCTTTTCAACCAGCAGTTGATTGCCGAGTAACCCCAACAACACCTCGTAGGGGGTGCCGATATTGTCGGGGTGCCATTCAAAGCGGGCCCGTTCGAAGTATTGCACCACGTAGGTTTGGCCATCGGCCGGGTTGACCTCAAAAAACTCTTCGCTGATGGGGTAGCCGTATTGGGCGAGTCCACCGGTGCCCTGCCAGTGGCGTTTGAATGCGTTACGTAGGGTGTGACCGGTTTCGGCAAAGTAGATCTGACCCGGCTCGGTGTCACCGTTTTGGCGGGCAAAAGGTCCCGGCTGTACCTGTTGTGCCTTGGCACCAAAATAATTACCAATCAAGCCGAGTTGGACCGCGTAGGGGGTGCCACGCTGGTTGGGGTGCCATTCAAAGCGATTGCGTTCGAAATACTGCACCAGCAGAGTTGTACCGTCTTCGGCTACCTGATTAAACGGCTCACTGATGGGGTAGCCGAATTGGGCCAGACCACCATGAGTATCCCAGTAAGTTTTGAAGCGTGGGTCGATGGTGTGCTGGGTGGCACGCTCGTAGGGTACCACTAGCGGTGTGGTCAACGTGACGGGCGTGGTGACGGCTTTGCGCGGTGCGACCTGCAGGTACTGCATGGTGGTGCAATCGAGTGTGGGATACATGCCGTACGTGGGTGAGGGCTGACAACGTTGGCGCACAATGGTGAGTGGCAGGGTGTCACTGACGGCGATGAGTTGTGCATGAGGGTTGTCGGCACTGATTTGTTGCCATTGCGCGTTGCCACCATCCCAATAGGCGATACCATCTTTGTTTTTGCAGATGCGTACTGTGGGTAGTGTGGCTACGGTGACGACTTGGTTGCCGAGTGGGTTGTTGGTGTCGTCACACCGCGTTGATAGTCTGACTGACAACGGATACCACGTGCGTTGATTGGTTGTCTCCATGGCAGGTGCCCGGGTAAGGCTATCACTAATCGGATCATAGGCATGGGTCGTCTGCAGATGTTGCGAAACATAGGCACTAAAAAAAATCGATGATGGCGTATAAATCAGCTCAGGTACAGGGCGATACATACGTGATGGGTAGTCGCTGTCGTTAAAAAAAGGCTGATAGGTGTCACGAGTCGTTCCTTGGATTGGTTGCACATCCTGCCAGGTGCGCCCACTGTCAGCCGAAAAAATAGTCTTGCCGGTGATGAGTCCGTTTTTGACGTAGGTGAGTTTGATGGCGACTGCATCGGGACTGGTGTAGCGGGTGGGTGTCTGCACAAATTGGATGGTCAACCACATCCAATAACAGGCCGTATTGTCGATGTCGTTGGTCTGAGGCAAGACAACGATCGGGCATGATTGTGGTAACGTAACGCGTGCTTGTGACTGCCAGGTGCGCCCGGCATCGCTGCTTTTCCATACCGTAAACTGCGAAATAGTACGATTGCGTGGTAATGTTTCGTCGGTGCGGTACCACGTTTGTGGCATGGTAATCACATAGAGCTGTGAGGTGTTGTGTTGGGTAATGATGATGTCTGCTATCGGTTCGACAAAAGTGTATGTTTGGGTGCTCCAATTCGTGCCATCACTACTGCGTAATGCGGTAAGTGTATTTTTATCATGAGACACAATGCTCATGGCGCCCGTGACATCTGTCTGGTTATCGACAAAGGCATGACGTAGTGCGGTGACCATGGTCGGTGCGAGGGTGAGTGAGCGCCGCACTAAGGTCACATTGACATAATTATCATCATTAGTAGTCTGATCACGCACTATCGTATATTCGGTGTTATAAAAATAGCCGTCTTCACTACACCACTGAGACCCCATACCACGGGCGCTGGGGGTGGTGTAGCTGGTCAGTTGGGTGCTTGTCTTCCAGGCATAGGCATTACCATCATTTGTCCAAATCACGTCGGCGTTGCTACTGTCGAAACAGGCCATGCGATCAAACAGATTGTCGGGTAAGTCTTGCCACTGAGGTGTCGCTGCCTGTGCGGGTGTTGGTGCAAACCACCCAATGCTTGCGATGATAACCATACAGAGTAATCTGGTCGCAGTGCGCATGAGGTACTCCTTTGTCGTTGATACGTGCTACTGTCATACAGACGTTTTGTCGTACGTGAAAGTTTTTGAGAAATACCTGATAAATACAGGATAATTACTGACAAGTAAATCATAATATAGTCGTACTCACAATACCTACGCCAATCTAAGCGGCGTGTTGGTTATGTGGTAGTGCATTGATACGACCAAGTGGGGAAATTGTGTGATCAATCGATGATTTTACTTCGTGGTGCAGTTTCGGCGGAAGTAATTTTCAATCACCCGTGTGTTTTTGTGTAACAGTAACCGCAGTAGTTATTTTCCGCGCGCGTATGGTGCACAGGACATCAACGCCCTAAACTTCACCCCCGACCACTTATTTTCCGCGCGCGTATGGTGCACAGGGTAGGCACAGGGTGCGGAGTCGACCTCCCACGTCATTCTGTGACCACAGTCGTGGAATTTCCTATCGAGCGCACACCCCCTGTCGTGTGCTTATCCTATGGCAAGCCTCGGGAGATTCCACGCTGCGGTTGCCATCGCAACCGGCATGGAATGACGCTCGGGGTGGGATTTTGGCGTAGGTATTGTACCCATACCAGATTTTTCTCAGATTTATGCTGGTGCATGGTCGGTATTGTATACTTGCTAGCGCAATAGTCGCATGATGTTTGCCCTAAATGAAAGTGAATACCACCTGTATGACGAGCGAACCTACTCCGGTAATAGGATCACCCATGGTTGACCGTGACGACGCAGCTGCGCACCGTTTGTTACATGCCTTGGCCAATCGGCGCAGTTTTGCGCTCAAGGACATTACCAGCGACCCCGTTGATCGTGGGGCGATTGCCCAACTTCTCGAAGCGGCTAATTGGGCTCCTAGCCATGGCAAAACTGAACCGTGGCGGTTTGTGGTCTATAGCGGCGCGGCCCGCCAAGGCTTGAGTGACGCCTTTGGGGCGGCCTTCCGGACCCTCAATACCGCCCAACCAGTAGGGAGTGCCGGCGAATTGGCGCAGAGCCAGCGGGTATGGCAAGCGCCGGTGTGGATTGCGCTGGGGATGCAACCCAGCCAAAAAATGCCTGAGTGGGAAGATTTAATTGCCTTTGGCAGCGCCGTGCAAAACATGCACCTAATGGCCAGTGCCTTGGGGCTGGCTAGTAAATGGACCAGTGGCGCAGTGGTGCTCCACCCCAGCGTGGCTACTGCAGTGGGGTTTGCCCCAGACACTAAGCTGTATGGATTTTTTTATGTGGGGCATCCTGCTATTGCGTGGCCCGCTGGTCAACGTCGCCCTGTCGCCGCCAAAGTGCGCTGGGTTGATGACCACGCTGACGTGTAATGACTGCAAAAAACAGCCCCGGCGACGCACTGTCGCTGGGGCTGTTTTTGTTGATGAAGCGCGATTTAGGCGCGTACAATCCCGGGCACGATGGCGTCGTCCCAATCGGACTGAATCTCTACCCGTTTGCCACTGATTGCCGAGGCATAACAGGCAAACATGACCCCTTGATTGCGGGCGGCCA
>CAISXI010000537.1 GCA_903889425.1 uncultured Roseiflexaceae bacterium
GCAGGTCAGTGTAACCCCCCAAGACATCCCGGGACCGGTGTTGATTGGCTACAACAACCCTTCTATCAGCTTCCCTGCCAGCAATTTCATGGGCAATGTCGACGATGTGATGATTTATGACGGTGCGGTGTCGGGGGCGACTGTCGCCGAAATCGTCAACAGTACCAACCCCAGCACACCCATCCCGACCCCCACCCCCACCAATTGTCCGGCCATCGACGATGGCACTACCCAAGAATTAGACATGACTTCATTTAGTACATCGCAATCATCTGACTACAATTCTCACGATGCATCGCAAGCGACAGATGACAATACGAATAGATACAGTATGACCGAAAGCGAAGACCAAGCGTGGTGGCAAGTCGATCTTGGTGATGTGTACGACATCAATCAAGTAAACATTTTAGTTCGCTGGGATGCAGATGGAAGGTATACCAACAACACTGATCTCTTTTTGGCCACCACGGACCTCGCTGGCGAGACAAACATTGCTTCTGTCAAAGCTCAATCAGTCGCATGGCGCTATGTCAAATGTAATGATATGGTTGGCACCTGCGATTCTTCGCTTGCCGAGAACCATACCATGACCTTCCCCATCGGAACACGTGCACAATATATTCGCTTCCAACGTGAAGATACCGGCCAATTACAAATCAACGAAGTCTCTGTAACGACACGCAACACCAGCATCGACTGCGGTCCGGTGCCTCCTCCTACCGCTACATTCACCCCGACCCAAACCGCCACACCAACCACGACACCCCGCCCAAGCAAAACGTCGCTGGCGGCCACCGTCACCCCAACCATGCCCGGCATCACCCCCTATACGGTAACCAAAACAGCAACTACTACCCGCACCAGCACCAACACTGCGACAAACACCAGAACGGCGACAATTACCGTGACTCCCACCTTGCCGAGTGCAACCCCCTATCGTAGCCCGACGCGCTCCGCCACCAACACCCGCACGCCGCTCTTTACCACGCGCACGATGCTGGCACGCCGCAGTCCTACATTCTATGCCCAAACCCTAACCGCGCTCGCGATTACCAGCACCCCCAGCAAAACCGCCACGGCGACGCCCACCGCAGCCTACCCCCTCCCCGCAACGAGGACCCGCACGGCGACTGCCTACCCATTGCCCGCAACCCGCACGGCCACTGCTACCGCAACCGCCATACCCGCTCCATAGGGGTATAATTCCTGACTCCCTACAATCCTCCACCCCGCGACATACGCTATGCCGTGGGGTGGTCACACGAAACCTGCGCAACCGAACCAACCTATCTCCGGCAAATTCACGGCCGCGCCCCACCTGTTTTCACAAAAAAATCAACAAAAGCAGCCACTGCAACGGATAAATCTCTGCCTCGCAAACCGTGATGAATATGGTATGCTAGCACTACTATGACAAGCAGTGGAGTTGGATATGCCACCAGTACTCGAAGTGCGTAACCTCACCAAACGCTTCCCGGGAATTACCGCCACAGATGCCGTCAATTTCACCCTCGAAGCAGGTGAGATTCATGCGTTTTTGGGCGAAAACGGCGCTGGCAAATCGACCTTGATGAACATGTTGTACGGGCTCTATCGCCCCGACGAAGGCCAGATTTTGCTCAACGGCCAAGTCGTCCAGATCAACGGCGCCAACGACGCCATCAAACGCGGGCTCGGCATGGTCCATCAACATTTCATGTTGGTGCCGACCTTGACCGTCACCGAAAACATCATCCTTGGCAATGAAGTGGTCAACGGGCTCTTGATCGACATCGCCAGTGCCCAACAACGCATCCGCACCTTGGCGCAAACCTTCGGGCTCGACATCCCCGTCGATGCCCTCATCCACGATTTACCCGTGGGCGTGCAACAGCGCGTCGAAATCATCAAGGCGCTCTATCGTGGCGCCGACATCCTGATCCTCGACGAGCCGACCGCCGTGCTCACTCCCCAAGAAGCCGACGATTTGTTTGTGGTCATCAAGCGCCTCAAAGCCCAAGGCAAGTCGATTATCTTTATCAGCCACAAACTGCGTGAAGTACTGGCCCTCGCCGACCGAATTAGCGTGCTCCGCCGTGGCAAATTGGTGGGTGACACTACTCCAGCCCTCGCCGACGAAGCCAAATTGGCCAGCATGATGGTGGGTCGTGATGTGGTGTTGCATATTGAAAAAAGTCCGGCCACACCCGGTGAAGTGGTGCTTGATATCAGTCATTTGCAGGTGGCCGACGAGCGAGGCAACATCGCCGTCAGCGATGTGTCGCTCCAAATCCGTCGCGGCGAAATCGTAGGCATTGCCGGCGTGCAAGGCAACGGTCAAACCGAGCTGGTCGCCGCCGTCACCGGCCTAATCAACCCACTGCGGGGCACGATTGTGGTAGCCGGTGCCGACATTACCGGCCAAGGCACCAATCGCGCCATCGCCGCCGGCATGGGTCATATCCCCGAAGACCGCCAACAGCACGGGCTGGTGCTCAGTTATTCAATAGCCGACAACATGGTGCTGTCGACCTACGACATCGCCCCCTTTGCCAAGGGTCTGATTATCAACGAAGCCGCCATCGCCGCACAAGCCACCACGCTGGTACAACGCTTCGATGTGCGGACGGGCAGTATCGATGCCTTGGCCTCGACGTTGTCGGGTGGCAATCAACAAAAAGTGGTGGTCGCCCGTGAGCTGGCCCGCCCCCTCAACCTGCTGGTGGCGGCTCAACCGACCCGTGGCTTGGATGTGGGTTCGATTGAATTTATCCACAAAAGTATTGTGGCCGAACGTGACAACGGCACCGGCGTTTTGTTGGTATCGGCAGAGCTCGACGAGATTTTGGCGTTGGCCGATCGCATCCTGGTGATGTATCGCGGCCAAGTCATCGCCGAAGTGGCCGGAGCCGACGCCGACCGCAACCAGATTGGGCTTTTGATGGCTGGGATTACACCGACAGGAGCAGAGGCATGAGCACACCGCCACCAACACCCCCCACCAATGGCTGGCGCACCTGGGGCGGGATTTTGTTAGTCCCCGTCTTGGCGATTTTTACGGCCCTCGTCATCGGCGCCATCATCATCGTCGCCACCGGCGCCGATGTGCTGGCCGCCTACGGTGGTTTGTTTATGGGCGCCATTGGGTCGCCCCGCGCCATCGCCTATACCTTGGTAGAAGCCACGCCCTATGTTTTTGGTGGGCTGGCCGTCTTGATTGGCTTCCGCGCCGGCTTGTTCAATATCGGCGTCGAAGGCCAAATCGCCGTCGGCTCGATGTGTGCCGTGATTGTGGGCGCCTTTGTCAGTTTGCCCCCTGGCCTGCATGCCGTGGTGGCCTTTATCGCCGGCGCCTTGGGCGGGGCGCTATGGGGCGCCATCCCGGGCTGGTTGCGGGCTCGTACCGGCGCCCACGAAGTCATCACCACCATCATGTTTAACTATATTGCGATTCGCAGTACCGATTACCTCATCAAGGTGCCCTTCCTCGACAAGGAATCGTCGTCACAACGCACGCCGTTTATTGCCGAAGGCGCACATTTACCCTTTTTGTTTGGGCCTGACTACCGCCTGCATGCTGGCTTCCTAATCGCCCTCGTGGCGGCAGTGGCGACAGCGTGGATTCTCAAGCGCACCATTATCGGCTTCGAGATCAAAACCACCGGTGCCAACCCCGACGCCGCTCATTATGCCGGTATGAATGTGCCCCGCACGATTATTTTGACGATGGCATTGAGTGGACTGATGGCCGGTATGGCCGGCGCCTCGCAAGTACTCGGACTCGAGCACAACCTCAAAGCTTCTTTTTCGGCCGGCTACGGCTTCGACAGCATTGCCATCGCCTTGTTGGCGGCTAGCAATCCCATCGGCGTCATCCCCGCAGCGATGTTTTGGGGAGCGTTGCGCAACGGCGCTGGCTTGATGCAACTCAACAGCGGCATTTCGATTAACCTGATCAACATCGTGCAAGCCTTGGTGATTGCCTTTGTGGCGGCCGACCAAATCGTGCGCCAGATTTACCGCATCCGCAGTGCCCGGAGCGCCGGTGTCACCCTTAGTCGGGGCTGGGGGCGCTAGTAGCGAGGATATATGCAAAACTTTTTTACCCGCGAACGAATTATCGGCATAATTGGCATTATCACTGCAATGGCATTGTTGTGGTTGGTGCAACAATCGGTCCCCAACGGGGCGATTTCGACCTTGCGCATCCCCTATGCCAACGGCAAACCCCAAGACGCTCCCCTCATCGACATCCCACTCCCCACCGCCCTGACCATCTACGTATTGGCAGGCCTTTTGGTGGGGGCGGCAATATGGTTGATATGGGGCAAGCGCGCTGATTTGGCGCCGGCTTACATGGGCGGGGTGATTGCAATCGTGATTGTGAGTATTTTGCTCACCGCCATCGTCAACAACCGTACCGACATCGTCGACATGCTCGGGCGCATGGTACGTCTCGCCACCCCCATCACCCTGGGGGCGTTGGCGGGGATTTTGTGTGAGCGCTCGGGTGTCGTCAATATCGCCATCGAAGGCACCATGCTCTTTGCGGCCTGTATCGGATTCATCGTGTCGTTAGCATTTGGCAATTCGTGGCTGGGGTTGATTGCGGCGATTTTGGCTGGTAGTGGGATTGTCATGATCCATGCCGTGTTGTCGCTCCACTACAAAACCGACCAGATTATTAGTGGCACCGTCATCAATATTTTGGCGGTCGGTGTCACCGGGTACCTGCGCACCAGCGTGATTTTGCCGATGGAAGCAGGTGGCAATCGTGGTGCCGCCTTGGCGCAATTCGACATCCCGTTGCTGAGTAGCATTCCCGTGCTGGGCCCGATGTTTTTCCAACACCGCCCCATCACCTACCTCATGCTCATCATGGTGCCATTGGTCAGCATTATGTTGTTCCGCACGCCTTGGGGCTTGCGCACCCGCGCCATCGGCGAGCACCCCCGCGCGGCCGACACCATGGGTATCAACGTCAACCGCATGCGTTATTTCAATGTCTGGATTTCGGGGATGATTGCCGGAGTGGCCGGCGCCTGGTTTTCCCTCGAGGCCAGCTATAATTTCGACGACGTGATGACCAACGGGCGCGGATTTATCGCCTTGGCCGCCATGATTTTTGGCAATTGGACACCCTTTGGGGCCCTCAGTGGCGCGTTGCTCTTTAGTGCCGCCGATGCCCTACAAATCAAAATCCAAGGCTTCGACTTTGCCTTGCCGTCCCAATTCGTGCAGATGCTGCCCTACGTGATTACCGTGGTGGTACTCGCCGGCGTCATCGGCCGGGCCCGCCCACCGGCGGCCGTCGGCAAACCATACGAACCCTAGGCGAAGTAGGGAGTATGAAGCATAAAGTAGGAAGTGAAGTGAAGAGACGCAGCCTGCTGCGTCTCTCTCATTATCCCGCAGCCTGCTGCGTCGCTACACGCAGGTGCGAGGCATCTCCTCGCACCTACCCTCAATACGGAAATAAATCTTCTACCGCTACCAAGCGCAACGCCCCAATCGGGCAGACACTCACACAAGCCATATCGTCATGCCCCGCACAAAAATCACATTTGGCCGCTTGATACAGCGGCGTTTGTGGGGTCAAAGGAATCAATGGAATCTGAGCCAGCCCTCGTTGCAATTGGCCACGCCAACTACGATCACGGGGCTCAATCGTCATCGCTTCGTATGGACAAGCGGGCACACAATCACCACACCCCGTGCAATTTTCTTGCACCACCAAC
>CAISXI010000538.1 GCA_903889425.1 uncultured Roseiflexaceae bacterium
GTGGTTCGTAGAGCTTGGCGGCGTCTGTGGGCAAGGCTGACAACGCAATCGCCACATTATCGGCGACGACATCACTCGCTTGCACAATCATGTTTGCTACACTGGCCGGCGGGGCGCCATCAAGTACCCAACGCACCAGTTCGCCGTAGGGGCGGCCAATGGTGCGATCAGAGCCGGTGAGTACTGCGATTTCAAACCACGGGTGGTTTTCAAGCAGTTGGATCATGCGTTGGCCAACAGCACCGGTCGCGCCGAGGATGGCGACGGGAATGCGCGGTGATTTCATACCGACTCCTTTGTGTCATATCGATAATACAAATGAAATGCGTCGATTGGCGCTCCATCAACACAGAGCAACGCAGGTTCATGGGCATATTGCACGAAGCCTGCCCGGAGGTAGCCATGGAGCGCGCTGGTTTGGCTAGTAGTGACGCTCAATTTGAGCATCTGCAGGTGGTGAGCACTGCCATGGTCAATCACTGCCTGCAACAGTTGTTGTGCAATCCTGCGATTGCGGTGTGGGGGCGCCACATACATCCCCCACACCATGCCACAATGGGTCATTTTGGGTGAGGCGTCGATGTTGCATCCCACCATGCCGACTAGTTCAGTACCAACCTGTGCCAACACAACGGTTTGTACCCCGTCGCTATTGCGGCTAGCCATTTGTTCCCATTGCGCATCAGCCCAGTCGGCGGCTTGGGTCACACTCATCGCAAACGCCAACGGCTCTTGGGTGAGCGCCTGCAGTCGCAGTCGCTTGACAGCCATGGCATCTGCGGGTTGAATGCGGCGAATCTGCATCGGTTATGCCAATGCCAATTCGTGGAGCGCTTTGACGGCGATATCACCGTCACTGGCGGCTACCACGATGCTAATCGAACATTCCGACGATCCTTGGGCGATGACCAGAATATTCACACTGGCCTCGGCAATTGCACTAAACACCTTAGCAGCGACGCCTGGGCGTTCGTGGATGCCGACGCCGACGACCGTTACAATCACTACTTCATCCCGTGATTTCACCCGGTCGATGTCGCCCCGTTCGAGTTCGTGGCGCAGTGATTGTTCGAGTTCGGTGATGACTGATGCAGTCGACTGGTTGGGAATCACGAAGCAGATGCTTTGTTCTGACGACGCTTGCGAAATCATCAGCACGTTGGCGCCGGCGTGGGCTACCGCACTAAACGTGCGAGCTGCCACGCCTTGCACGCCAATCATGCCCCGCCCCTCGACGGTAATCAGATTCATATTACGGATGACGGTGACGGCCCGGATGGCGTGCGTGGTGGGCTCTGATACCCGCGTTACCAACGTACCCACATGACTCGGGTTAAACGTGTTGCGGATGCGGATGGGGATACCACGCTCGATGACCGGACGAATGGTCTTGGGATGGAGTACTTTGGCGCCAAAGTAGGCTAACTCGCTCATTTCGGCATACGAGAGGTGATTGAGCACCTTGGCATGTTTGACGAGACGGGGGTCGGTGGTCATCACGCCATCGACATCGGTATAAATGTCGACTTCATCGGCATCTAGTGCTTCCCCAAAAATAGCCCCGCTATAGTCACTGCCACCCCGGCCCAGCGTCGTTATTGCACCACTGGCGGTGGCGCCGATAAAGCCAGTAATCACTGGCGTGATGCCTTGGGCAAAGAGCGGCAAAATAGCCGCTTGGATTTGGTCGCGGGTTTGGGGGTAAATCGGGGCGCCGTTGCCGAACTCTGCCGTCGTCAACACCACCGTGTTGGCGTCGATGGCCTGGGCTGGGGTCCCTTTGGCCTGTAGGGCGGCTGCCACCAGACGTACACTCATGCGCTCACCAAGGCTAGCGATGGCGTCGAGGGCCCGTGGCGAGGCTTCGCCGAGTACACCGACGGCTTGGATAAGGAGTTCATATTCACTAATCAATGTATTGATTTGTTGGGCAAGTGCTGCACTTGCCGGTGTATCGCCGGCTAATTCGTGCAACGTGGTGATGTGGCGGGAACGCAATGCATCGGCACTGGTGTGGGCACTAGCTTTATCGCCCCGCGCCGCCGCATTTGCGCCGTTGATCAAGATATCGGTGACGCCACTCATGGCTGATACCACGACAGCCACATTATCCCATTGTGTTTTTTGATCATGCACAATCTGACAGAGCATGCCGATGGCTGCGCTACTGCCGACCGACGTGCCACCAAATTTCATTGCAAGTACGCTCATATGATCCTCGTTGTTTATAATCCGAGCCATTTGACAATGGCATCGAGGTTGGCAGGAATTGGTTCGGGGGTGGCGAATTGTTCCACCGCCGTGTTGGGGTCTTTGAGGCCGTGGCCGGTCACTATTGCCACATAGGTGCCGTCGCGGTCGACTTGGCCGCTCTGCACCAATTTGCGTAGCCCGGCCACGCCGGCCGCGGAGGCTGGTTCGATAAATACCGCTTCTTGGCGGGCCAAATCTCGCCACGACGCCAAAATCTCGGTGTCGGTGACTTCACCAATGATGCCTTCCGATTCATCGCGGGCGGCTACGGCTTGCTTCCAGCTGGCGGGATTGCCGATGCGGATGGCAGTGGCGATGGTTTCGGGGTAGGCAATAGGCGTGCCACGTACAATAGCCGCCGAGCCGCTGGCTTCAAACCCGAGCATACGCGGCAACGCCTTGATTTTGCCGGCAGCGTGGTATTGTTTGAAGCCGTGCCAATAGGCGGTAATATTGCCGGCATTGCCCACGGGCAAACACAACCCATCAGGTGCGCGCCCTAGTTCATCACAAATCTCGTAGGCGGCGGTGGCTTGACCGTCGATGCGGTAGGGATTGACCGAATTGACAAGGGTCAAGGGGTGCGATTCAGAGATTTCACGCACAATCCGCAAGGCATCGTCGAAGTTGCCATCGATAACTAACAAGCGGGCGCCATACATCAAGGCTTGGGCCAATTTACCGAGTGCGATTTTACCTGACGGCACCACCACCACTGCTTCGATGCCGGCGCGGGCTGCATAGGCCGCCGCACTTGCTGATGTATTACCAGTCGAGGCGCAAATCACGCAATTCGAGCCAGCTTCGACCGCTTTGGCAACGGCCATCACCATGCCTCGATCTTTAAACGAGCCGGTGGGGTTCATGCTTTCGAGTTTGACATACAACTTGGCAACACCCACGGCTGCCGCCAAACGGGGTACATCAAGGAGTGGCGTATGCCCTTCGCCGAGTGTCAGCATTGGCGTGTTGGCGGTAAGCGGCAAAAACTCTCGGTAGTCTGTGAGTAACATATGCGCCTTTCATACAAAAACCCCCCTCCTTGTGGGAGGGGGGCGACACCGGGTCGACCGAAACACCACTCACCACAACCCTATGCCACACCTGTAGTGGTGTGGCTGCGAGTAGTAGTAGTGGTGTCGGCCATGCGGCAAATTGTTTTATTCAACATATGATTAATAATACGTCCTCTTTTGCGCACTGTCAAATGGATAAAGATTGGGTATAATACGCTAATGGAATCACGCCTTCGGGATGGGCGAATGTGCTGTGTGTTGAATGATAGGTTAGGAAAAATTATGTATGACGCAACCATGGTTGCCATTGATGTTGAAGCAACTGGTTTAAGTGATATTGACGATGAAGTTATTGAAGTCGCCGCGGTACGCTTTCGTGGCTTGACTGAAGTTGACCATTACACCACCTTGGTCAAACCGAGTATCGCTATTCCATTCAAAATCTCACGCATCACTAATATTACTGATGAAATGGTGGCGGACAAACCGACATTTGCCGAAGTACGCGCCCAGCTCAAGGCCTTTATTGGCGATGATCCCGTGCTAGGGCACAGCGTCGATTTCGACGTGCGGATGCTGGCTGGCTCGGGACTACGACTCAAACAACCTGCCATCGATACCTTTGAGCTCGCCACCTTGGTGACACCCAATGCCGGTAGCTTTAAGTTGACTGATTTAGTCAAAAAACTAGGTGTGACGGTACAAGACGACGGTGATGCCCACCGGGCCTTGTACGATGCGCGGCTGGCCCAGCGCCTTTTTTGTCGCTTGTATGAATTACTCATCGACAATGACATGACGTTGATTGAAGAAGTACTGCGTATCACCCGTACGTTACCTAATTGGCCACTACGTCCAATCTTTGCCCAAGCGTTGAGTGATGTAGCCAAAGCGTCGTTCGGTAAAAACAAGCCCCGCCGCGTGCGCTCACTCGACGACTACATCCCCCTCGAGCCCACCAATTCGTCGACGCCGATTCGCAATACTACCATCGAAAAAATATTTTCGACCACAGGGGTGTTGGGGCGCATGTTCCCCGGCTACGAACAACGTGAACCACAAGTCACCATGTCCACAGCCGTTGCCGAAGCCTTCAATACGGGCGATCATCTCATCGTCGAAGCAGGCACTGGTACTGGTAAAGGGTTGGCCTACCTCGTCCCCTCGGCGTTACATGCCCTCGAACGAGGCCAACGGGTGGTATTGACCACCCACACGATTAATCTCCAAGACCAATTGTTTTTCAAAGATATTCCCGCCCTCACCAAAATATTTGACGCCGAGCGGGCTGCCGGTAACACCCAAATCCCCGACATTGATTTGCAATCGGCCTTGCTCAAGGGTCGGAGTAACTATTTGTGTATGCGCCGCCTCGACGAAGCCAAAGTCATTGGTGGCACCACTGACGACGACACCAAATCGTTGCTCAAGGTAGCGATGTGGGCCACCAAGACTGACGCCGGTGACCGCAACGAAATCGCTTTGTTTGATCGTGAAATGGTGACCTGGAATCGTCTGCATGCCGGCTTCGATATGTGCAACGGTCCGGCCTGCGCCTATTTCGACCAATGTTGGTTCTTTTTGGCGCGCCGCCAAGCCGAGGCCGCCCATTTGGTGGTGGTCAATCATGCCTTATTGTTGATTGATATGGTGATGGAATCGCCCATTTTGCCTCCGTATGACCATGTGGTCATCGACGAAGCGCACAACCTCGAAGATGTTGCCACCGATCAATTTGGTTGGCGCCTCGATTACAGCGACGTCACTACCTTTTTTGACAGCATGATCCACGAAGGTGGCCAGATGCAAGCTGAAGGCTTGTTGTTGCGCTTGCCGACGTTCCTCAAGGGCAGTACTGCTGGTCGTGACGTGAGCGAGCAGATGGCCCGGATAGTCGAACGTACCAATCCCGCCATCGAACGCGCCCGCGCCCAAATTCGTGAATTGTTTGATTTGATGAGCATTGTGATGCTCCAAGAAGCCGAAACCAATAGCTACGACACCCGGCTGCGGATTACCGCTGTCACTCGCCGCTTGAGCAAGTGGCAGCCGATTTTGCCGGCGTGGGAGAACGTGGCCTTGTCGTTTCGCAGTATTGCCCTGCAACTCAATGACCTCTCCCAACTTGTTGATGCCCTCGCCGATGCCAATATCGTCGATTACGAAGCGCTGGCCAGCCAAACCAAATCCCTCAATCGCTTTGTGATGGACTTCAATGCGAACATGGCTGGTTTTATCCATGGTGAAGACGCCAATCTGATTACCTGGATGCTCCAAGCCCGCAACCGCGACGAACTCCAACTCGCTATTGCCCCACTCGAAGTAGCCAGTTTGCTCCGTGAGCGCTTGTTCGACAAAAAGAAGAGCGTGGTGCTCACCTCAGCCACGTTGTCGGTCAACAACCGCTTTGACTATGTGCAAAAACGTCTTGGGGTCGACACTGATCGCCAAATCCAACTTGATTCCCCTTACGATTACGAAGACCAAGTGCTGTTGTATCTCCCCCAAGACATGCCCGAACCCAAAGATTTCGACTACCAACAAATCCTCGAACAAGCGATTGTCGATACCGCTATTGCGGCGTCAGGCCGCACACTGGTGCTGTTTACTTCGACGAGTTCACTGCGTGCCACCTACAACGCTGTTTATGAACAATTGGCCGAACAGGGGATTAATCTGCTTGGTCAGAACTTAGATGGCTCACGCAAATTGATTTTGGAGCGCTTCAAAACCGAACCGCGCAGTGTGTTATTTGGCACATCAAGCTTCTGGGAAGGGGTCGATGTGGTTGGTGATGCCTTGTCGGCCTTGATTATCACCAAACTGCCTTTTGCTGTGCCCAGCGATCCCATTTATGCGGCCCGGTCAGAACAATTTAGTGATGCCTTTAACGAGTATTCGTTGCCACAGTCGATTTTGAAGTTCAAACAGGGATTTGGCCGGCTAGTCCGCGCCAAAGACGACCGCGGGATTGTGATCGCACTCGATCGACGTTTGACAAGCAAAAAATACGGGCAACAATTTTTGCAATCGTTGCCCGCAAC
>CAISXI010000539.1 GCA_903889425.1 uncultured Roseiflexaceae bacterium
CTGCGACTATCACATTGGCCAATACGCCGTGGCAACAAATGCCACAAGTGCACTTGATATTTGCGGATTCGGCCCGTCCCGTCACTACTACTATTGAGTCTAGGCAGATGCTGGTGCAGGTGCCGATGGCCCAATCGACCCGCGTTGTGTCATTACTGTTGCCCCATACCGATATGCGCGGCAGTCAGACGATTACCCTCACCACTCCTGTCATCCAACTGGCTGGCGACGAGCGGGAGTTGGGGATTCGCCTGCGCCAAATTGCCGTGCTGGCCCAGCCGTGGGCTTGGCCAGCGCCGTGGTGGTGGGGCGCAATTGCGTGGTTGTGTGTCGTCGGTGCCTGGCTGGGGCGGTTGATTGTGGGAGCGCGCTGGGCTTGGCTGGGTGCGCTCATCTATGGGCCGGTGGTGTTGCTGGCGATGATGCTGAGTGACATGGTAAATGTCGACCACTGGTTGGCGGCCTGGGCGGGGATTGCGGTGCTGGTGCCGGTGGGCGCATGGCTGGTGCGCCGGTTTGCGCCACTGGCGTTGGTGCAGGGTTGGGTGGTGGTATTGAGCCTGCGCTTGATTGGCATCACCTACCCCACGTTTGCAGGCCACGATTACCTCATCCATTTGCGCCGAGTTTTTTTGTTTCGTGATGGCAGTTGGACGATGGCGGCGCACCCCTATGAATTCGGGCGCCGGCAGTCGTTGATTTTGCCGTTGTATTACCGTTTGGCCGATGGGGTGGGCAGTCTGCTGGGCTACCACCTCGCCATGCATCTGATTATCGTGCTGTGTGAAACCGGCTTGGGGCTGGCGGTGTGGGCCTTGTTGCGCCGGAGCGGGGTTACTCCGCTACTGGCACTTTTTTCGGGATTGATTGTGCTCAGCGTACCGATTTCGTCGGCGGTGTTGTGGTGGTCGTTCATGCAACAAATCACCGCCCACGTGTTTACGGTGGTGATTGCCTATGCGGTGGTGCGCCGTGATCAACGGGGCGCCTATCTGGCAGCCGGCGTGTTGGCGGGGGTGGCATTGACGCACATCGGCGAGGCGATGATTGCGGCGGTGTGGTATGGATTGTTGCGGCTGTGTGAATCCGATCGCTTTACGCGAGCGTGGTGGCTCCGGACCTTGCCCGTGTTGGGGGCCGGGGTATTGCTCATCCCCATTTATCAGTCGTTTTTTGTCAATAATGTCGGCAATGGCCAGGCAGGACTCATCAACCCCGATTTAGCAAGTGTCTGGCCGCGCATGCAGACGGCCTTCATGGTGGGCTTTGCGCCATTCCCGTGGCTGGCGGTGGTGCTGTTGTTGGCGCTGGCCGTGCGGGTGGCGTGGCGGACAACGCTGCCGTGGTTGCTCACGGCGGGGTTGTTTTTTGGGGTGGAATTAGTCACCCAAGCCCAAGTACGCTACATCTATACGGCGGCTCCCTTGATGGCGACGGGGCTTGCGAGTGTGTTGGTGCCGATCTGGCGCAAAGGCTGGGCCGGCCGGGTGTTGGTGGGGGTATGTATCGGCTTTGTGGCATGGGTATCGTTGAGTTTGTGG
This sequence comes from uncultured Roseiflexaceae bacterium, assembly GCA_903889425.1. GTDB lineage: Bacteria > Chloroflexota > Chloroflexia > Chloroflexales > Roseiflexaceae > UBA965. Next base: position 1,542 of record CAISXI010000539.1, read on the forward strand.
GTGGATGCGGTGTTGGGGTTGCAAAAACCACGTATCGATGGTTTGACCCACTAATGAACGCAAATGAGACATTATCTGCCGCGGTAGGGCATATAAATAAAGGTTTGGTATGCAACAATTGCGAAGTCTCATCTATCCAACCATGACGTGGCTCGTCATGGTGATGGCGGTGATGGTGGTGTGTGTCGTCGGTTATGGTGCGATATGGCCTACCAAAATGCTGTTACCGTGGGGTGCCAATGGATTATCGCCGTTTCAAGGGTTTTATGCGAATCAAACTGATGATGTCGGATTATATCATTGGAGCAAAACGAATTCGACCATCCGTATCGCTGGTGTGGCCGCACATACCATGTCAATTATGCAGATGATTGTGAGTGATTCGGGGCGTACGGTGCCTGTATCATTGCAAAGTGGTTCGGTTGTTGTCAAAACAATCGTTGCGCAACAAACGCGCCATATTTCGCTATTGTTACCATTTATTCAATCCAATACAGACATGACCGTCCACATGTATGTGCCTCCATTTATTCACCCTGCTGACGAGCGCCAATTGGGCGCCCGAGTGCGGTCTGTGACGTTGTTGATGGCTTCCTCAAATACCCTCGCATTGTCATGGCTGGGAGTACTTTTGTGGATAGCGCTGATTATATGGGTCAGTGCGTGGCTGTTCCGTGTCCATGGGGTGGTTGCGTGGTTGAGTGGGGTGATTGGGGCGCCGCTGGTGTTTGCCGGTGCCATCATAGTCAATGCGAGCATGACTGCGGCCTGGTTGACTGCCTGGGCATTGGTTTTGCCGCTCGTCCCGTTATCGATTGTCCTAATGCGCTGGCTACGCATCCCTGTCTTGGTGCAATTTGGCGTGGCGGGTTGGGTATGTATGCGCCTGCTATTGGTGGTGTATCCGGCTTTTGATGGCCATGATTTTTTGATACACGCCAAACGCTTAGGCGAGTTTCACCGCTTACAATCATTTACGTTGCTTGACCACCCCTTCGAATTTAGTGGGCGGCCGGCCTTGGTTTTGCCGTTGTTTTATTGGCTAAGTGATGCGCTCGCGCGTGTGGTGGGGCTCGATCTCGCCATGCATGTGGTGATAGTGTGTGCCGAAAGCCTGCTGGCAGTGGTGGTCTGGCTCAGCTTGCGCCAGTGCCATGTGCCGGCGCGCACCGCCATCATTGCGACACTGTTGACGCTGGCCATGCCCATTGCCACCGCCATCTTGTGTTGGGCGTTTATGCCCCAAGTGCTGGCTCATCTGTTGGCGTTTGTGGTGGTGTATGCCACGCTCCGCCGCGATCGCTGGGGGGCGGTGTTGGCGGGGGTGGCCATGACCGGGGTGGTTTGGACGCATATCGGCGAAGTGTTGATTATTGCAGTGTGGTATATCGGCCTGCGGGTCAGCGAAGCAGATCGCGGGAGCTCGGGGTGGTGGTGGCGCTGGCTGCCAGTGGTGGCGTTGCCGTTGTCGGCCACGTCGCTCTATCTCAATTACCTACAGACGCTACTCCACACGGCGCCCACCGTCGCCCGCATCGTGCCGTTTCGCTTTGCCAACATGCTGACGCAAATCAAAGAAGGCCTGGCCGTGGGCTTTGCGCCACTTACTGGTGGCTTACACCCCTCTTGGCGCTAGTGGCCTGGCGGCGTCTGCCACAACTAGCCCCGGCCTGGGCCGTGACGGTTGTTTTTTGGTTGGGCGTCGAACTCATCACCGGCTACCAAGTACGCTACGGCTATCTGGCAGTACCGCTCATCGCCATTGGGCTGGCATATTGCCTCGCACCCCTGACCCGCTATGGCCGAGCCGGCTGGGTATTTGCTGCCACCATCGTACTGTTTGTGACCTGGGTTTCGCTGGCGCTATGTGTCGATTCGACCCTGCTGGGCGTGCATCCCCGCGTCGATGGCCTCAGTCATTAGGTGGTGCTGGTGACTCGTGATATGATGACGTAACGCTGAAAATACCGAGGTGTCATCATGACCAATGACCCATATTACGCCATGCGCCGGTTGATGGCCAATGCCGTGATTGCCCAAGCCGCCGAGGATGAAGCCGAATCACTCGCCGACGCTGAAGCCGAGGACGAAGCTGCCCGCTATGCCGCCGAATTCAACGAATTGTTGGCCGACGACGACGATGATTACGCCGCTCAAAACGACGATGAGCCGCCCTACGAGGATGACGACCAGTACGACGACGACCCGTCGTACGATGACGAATAACCGGTGACTACCCGCTACGATTGATCCATGGCGCGGCGCAGCGCCGCCGCAAAGGGATTATCGTCGTCACTGGTGTCGCTGGCATCGTGTGAGGTATAGGTGGTAGGGGCGGGGGTTTCGACTTCTTCGGGCTCTTCGTCTTCGTCGCTCCAATCGAGGTGCAACTCGATGCCTTGGGCTTCGGCCAAGGCACAAATATCGGCCAGCGGGAAGCGTACCACACTCACGGCTATTTGGCGGTCGGGCTGGTAATCAGCGCTGTCAGCGAGCGGTATGTGGTTATTTTCTACAAAAAAACTGCGTATGGTGGCAGGGGCGTGAAATGGCGCCTCATCGGATTGCATCAACGCCACGACTTCTTCGTCGCTAATAATCCCCGTGTCAATCAAAATCAACGTCCGGGCCACATGGGGCACCACGGTGCGCAAAATGCTGTGGGTTTCGCTGAGTTGGCGTAACCCGCGCCCAATACTGCGTACCTGCGAGGTGGCTTTGACTTCAAACACGTGGTAATGCTGGGCATCGTATTCATATACCGCATCGAGTTCGCGGTATTTGCGTTGCAGTTGTTTGCCCATCCGCTCGTCGTATTCGACATAACGACGGTCGCTCAAGGGGTGGAATTGCGCCAACCACTCCCGCACAATCAATTCAGCCTCGCCGCCAAACAGCGAGCGGTTGCTGGCGGGGCGGGTGGCTTTGTGATTGGCTTTGCTGGCCATGATTTTGGCGATATAGGCCCGGTATTGGGGGTCGTCGACGGCGTGGATGCGGACACGATGGTAACGCATAGTGGATCTTTCTGGGAATAACGGTGCGAAATTCACTTGATTTTGCAGGAACGGGCAAGAATTTGATTTTGGGGGTTGTCGTTGTGGCAGGTATTTTCTATTCTAGCACAGGTCATTTGTGGTACGGGGATGGCATACGAGGATTGTCATTTGTCTCGCACAGAGCCCGCAGAGGACACAGAGGCATTTTGTTGATTGTGGTGCGCCGATGGATGCCGGGGTATGCGCGGTGATGTCTCTTTTGTCTCGCACAGAGGACGCAGAGGCATGCTGTTGATTGAGGTGCGCCGATGGATGCCGGGGTATGCGCGGTGATGTCTCTTTTGTCTCGCACAGAGCCCGCAGAGGACACAGAGGCATTTTGTTGATTGAGGTGCGCCGATGGATGCCGGGGTATGCGCGGTGATGTCTCTTTTGTCTCGCACAGAGCCCGCAGAGGGCGTGGAGTGGGTGCATGGTTGGGCACAACAGGCTACGGCTTTACTTCGGACTTTCACTTCATCCTTCCTCCTTCATGCTTCCTCCTTCCTGATGGGTTTATGTTACAATGTTGCCGAAACGGTAACGTATTCCGAGGAGTAAATTCATGAAATTTCGTTTTTGGGTGCACCAAATCTTGGCTACAAGCCTTGTCCTGACCACACTCGTAGCCTGTGGTGGTGCTACGAGTAACGTGGTACCCACAGCCGAAATCGCCGTGCCGGTGGCGACTGAAGCCCCAGTTGCAACTGCGACCGCGCAACCCACCCTCGAACCAACGGTGGTACCGACCGCCACCAATGTCGTATTGCCAGCTGACTTGAATGTCGTCCCGCTGGTCCGTGGGGAAGTCACCAAACGCCCCTTTATGATGATGATTGATAACCATCCCGACGCATATCCCCAATCGGGGCTTAACCGCGCCTCGGTGGTCTTTGAAGCCTTGGCCGAATATGGGATTACCCGCTTTATGGCCGTCTTCCCTGGCGAATTAACCGCCGATGATCGCCCCCTTGGTCCCGTCCGTAGTGCCCGTTTGTACTTTGTGCAATGGGCGATGGGGTTTGGGGCGTATTATGCGCACGCTGGTGGTTCGCCGACTGGACTCGAGCTTGCCGAAAGTACCGACCAAATCATCAATCTCGATGCCTTGCGCGCTGAATCAACCAATTATTTCTTCCGGGTTGATACCGAAACCCGTTTCGCCCCCCACAACCTCTACACCAACGGTACCGTGCTCCAAGAGCGCGCCGCTGCCGAAACAGTGCCCTA
>CAISXI010000540.1 GCA_903889425.1 uncultured Roseiflexaceae bacterium
CCTCCTGTACGGGCATTACAACACCGCCCGATTGTACCATAAGTCACGCCGGTTGCGGTATGGGCATACAAGCAATACCTTACAAATAACGCAACCTTCGCACAACTATCAACGTCCACGCACATATCATTCTGTGAAACCAACAAAGGAACCTACAATGAACGAACTCCCATCAATTTCAGCCGCACCAGACTCACCCGAATACCGTGAACTCATCCGCAAACGCCTCAAAAAACAACAAGCATTCAATAACTACCTCGGGGTATGGGCAGGGGTTTCGCTGTTGCTGTTGACAATTTGGTTCTTTACCATGCCTGGTGGTTATTTTTGGCCAATGTGGCCGATTTTGGGAATGGGCATCGGTGCATTTGTGCAATGGCGTGAGGCCTATGGTCCCATCGCCCCCAAAGAAATCACCGAGGCGGACATCGACGCCGAAATTCAACGTATCAAAGAACAATCCTAATCTAGGCCGGCACCATTCCCCGCACGTCTATCGCTGCGGGGAATGTTTTTTACCAAAACGCACAATGGAGTTACACCAGTTGACAGCGGTAGCCCAAAGGAGTACCATAACTACAGACCTTTAATGCAATCCCGTGAGATTGCAAAGGACAACAAACTGATGCGAACCATTCAACCCATCATCTGTCACGGCAGATTTGCCACACCCTGCGCACACCCATTTGGGTGCTGGCGTTTTTTTTGTGCATGGAGCAGTCAATGAACGAACGTCAAATCATGACCGCCGACGAAGTGCGCCGTGCCATTGCACGGGTCGCCCACGAAATCGGCGAACGCAACGGCGGCGTCCAGAATGTGGTACTGGTGGGGATTTACCGGCGCGGCATCCCCCTCGCCAAACGCATCGCCGCTGCCATCCAACAAATCGAAGGCAGCACCGTCGCCATCGGCGCACTCGACATCACCTTGTATCGCGACGACCTCGAGATTCGCGGGGCTGCGACTCAAATCCAACACACCAACATCCCCGTTGACATTACCGGCAAAACTATCGTGCTGGTCGACGATGTGCTCTACACCGGCCGCACCATCCGGGCCGCCCTCGACGCCTTGACTGACCTCGGTCGCCCCGACCGCATCCAGCTCGCAGTGCTGGTCGACCGCGGCCACCGCGAATTACCAATTCGGGCCGACTTCGTAGGCAAAAATGTCCCCACTGCCGCCAGTGAAGATGTCGCTGTCCGCCTCAACGAAGTTGACGGCGGCGATGATGCAGTAATGATTACCCGAGGTGCTGTATGAGCATGCCTGCCGTATCACCATTTGTGCCGTGGGTACCCACCCCCAACCGCAAACGCCGCCATGTGCTCGACCTCGACGATTTCAGCGCGGCCGAAATCATCGACGTGCTCGATGCCGCCACCAGCATGAAAGAAGTACTAGGACGCTCTGTGCCCCAAGTGCCGATTCTGCGGGGGCGCACCGTGGTCAATGTCTTTTATGAAGAAAGCACCCGCACGCGCATGTCGTTTGAGTTGGCAGCTCGCACCTTGTCGGCTTCGACGATGAGCATGACGGCCAAGGGGTCGAGTGTCGAAAAAGGCGAATCGCTGATCGACACCATCCGCACCATCCAAGCACTCGGGGCCGACATCATCGTCATCCGGCACGGCGAGTCGGGGGCACCCTATTTGGCCGCCCAACACTTCAAGGGCTCCATCATCAATGCCGGCGATGGTCGCCACGCCCACCCGTCACAAGCGCTACTCGATTTGTTTACCATCCGCGAACGGTTGGGTGAACTCAAAGGCCTCAACGTCACCATCGTCGGCGATATTTTGCATAGCCGCGTGGCCCGCTCCAACATCTGGGGCATGCTCCGTTGTGGCATGAACGTCACCTTGTGCGCCCCGAGTACCTTGATTGGCGATGTGCGTATGTGGCAAGAGACCTTCCCTACCCTCAAAATCAGCTACGACCTCGATGCCATCATCCCCGATACCGACGTATTGATGGGGCTCCGGCTCCAAAAAGAGCGCATGCAAGTAGGATTACTGCCTGCCTTGCGTGAATACAGCACCTACTTTGGTATCAATCAAACCCGCATCGACAATCTGCCCGACCACGCCATCGTGATGCACCCCGGCCCGATGAACGAAGGGGTCGAAATCATGCCCGAAGCGGCTGATTCGCCCCGCTCGGTCATCGAAGCCCAAGTCACCAACGGCGTGGCCGTCCGGATGGCATTGTTGTACCGTTTATCTGGCGAAGCCACTGTATAACCACAAAGGAATTAACCCACATGCCTACATTAATCACCAACGGCACCATCATTGATCCCGATACCCAGCAGATGAGCGTGGGGAGTATCCTCGTCGACAACGGCGTGGTCACGGCCCGCTTCGAGGGATTACTCCCTGCCGATGCCGCGGTGCGCACCGCCCCCGGCACTACCGTCATCGACGCCACCCACAAACTTATTTCGCCAGGCTTCATTGACCCCCACGTCCATTTACGCGAGCCCGGTGAAGAACACAAAGAAACCATCGCTACTGGCACCCGCGCCGCCGCCGCTGGAGGCTACACCGTAGTAGCCTGTATGCCCAACACCCGCCCCGCCATCGATAGCGTAGCCGTGGTGCAACACATCCGCACCGCTGCCCGCCGCGCCGGCTTCGCCGAAGTACTCCCCATCGCCGCCGCCACGATTGGGCGAGCCGGCAAAGAGCTCAGCCCGATGCGTGAATTGGTCGACGCCGGCGCGATTGGCTTCAGCGACGACGGCGTGCCAGTAGGCGACCCCGCCGTGATGCGCAACGTGTTTGAATATGTCAAAATGCTCGACGTGCCTTACTTTGGGCATTGCGAAGACATGGTTCTCAGCAAGGGCTGGGGCATGCACGAAGGCGCCGTCAGCAATCGCCTCGGCCTACCCGGCTACCCCAGTGCCGCCGAAGAAGTAGGTATCGCCCGCGATATCGCCCTCGCCGAGCTCACCAATAGTCGCTTACATGTCTGCCACGTCAGTACCGCCGGGGGCGTCGCCCTCATCCGAGCCGCCAAAGCTCGAGGCGTCAATGTCACCGGCGAGGCCTCACCCCACCACATGACCCTCAGCGATCGTTGGGTGCTGGGCTGGCTCGACGAGCAAGCCGAGGCCCGCAACGAACCGGGCATGTCGCTCAACCCCACTACCCGCCCTCCCTACGACACCAACACCCGCGTTAGCCCTCCGCTCCGGAGCGAGGCCGATTGTGAGGCGGTGCTCCAAGGCTTGCTCGACGGTACCCTCGATTTTGTAGCTACCGACCATGCCCCCCATGGCCGCGTCGACAAAGAAGTCGAATACCGTTTGGCGATGGCTGGGATTACCGGCAGCGAAACTGCCTTGGCCAGCATGCTGATGCTTGTCAACCAAGGACGCATCAGCCTAATGGATTTGATTGTCCGCATGACCGATGCACCAGCCGCCTTCCTTGGCCGCGGGAGTACCGCCTTACGCATGGGTGCCCGCGCCGATATCACC